>JBAVMZ010000312.1:0-28483 GCA_049690595.1 Occallatibacter sp.
GCCCAGCGTCGCCCGGTAGCCGGCCAGGCGGCAGAGGGCCGCGGGTGCGCGCACCGAGCCGCCGGTGTCGGTTCCGACCGCAGCCACTGCCGAGCCCTCCAGCACGCTGGCCGCGGCTCCGGACGACGAGCCGCCCGTCAACGCGCCCGGGTTGCCCGGCTGCAGGCAGTCGCCGAACTCGGGATTCTCGCCGGTGATGCCGTAGGCCAGCGGGTGCAGATGCGTCTTGCCCACGATCACAGCGCCCTGCGCGCGCAACCGCCGGGCCAGCCACGAGTCCTGGCTGGCCGGCCCGTTCAGGTCCCTGTAGAAGCGCACGCCGCAGGAGGTCGGCGCACCGGCCAGGTCGAAGCAGTCCTTGAGCGAGACCGGCACGCCCCAGAGCGCCGGCCGCCCGTCGCCGAAGGGCCCGCCCGCGCAGCGTGGCATCGCCTCGGCACGGCGGGCCTCGGCCAGCGTCCACTCCGCGTGCTGCCACAGGTAGGTATTGCGGCCGGCGTTGCGGTTCGAGCGATCAAGCGCCACGGCGACCAGCTCCGCCGCGCTCACGGCGCCGGCGGCCAGCGCCATCCGCAGCCTCCGCAGCGTCCAGCCACGGGCGGCGTCTTTCCAGTCTCCCGTTGTCTTCTCACTCCGCATTGCAGAATTGTAGGCCTCCTTTGCATCCGTTGAGGCCAGAAGTGCGCGACCGGTGGTATGCTCTTGTGTCCCGCCGCAGGGCTCTATCCGGCGCGCAGAAACGGACCGGCCCTTCGGCAGGAGCGAGACACGCCGCGCGAGGCAGTTCGCATGTACGACAGGTATGAAGGGCGCGAAGATCTGATACGCCAACTCCGGGCGCTCCTGCCCGATCCCGCGCGCGTTGTCACCGCGCCGGCCGATCTCGAACGCCTCTCCCACGACTTCTACTGGTTCTCGCCCATTCTGCAACCCCAGCTCGGGCCCAAAGTGGCCGACGTGGCCGTGCGCCCGCTGAGTGTAGACGAGATCGTCGAAGTGCTGCGGCTGGCCTTTCGGCTGGAGGCGCCGGTGACCGCGCGCGGGGCCGGGACGGCCAGCAGCGGCCAGTCGGTTCCGTTGCACGGCGGTATCCTGCTGGACCTCTCGCTGCTCGACCGCCTGGAGGAAATCACCGCGGACGGGATTGCCGTCTGCGAGGCCGGGACGCGCATGGGCGTTCTGGAGTGCGAGGCCCGCGCCCGCGGCTGGGAGCTGCGCTGCTATCCCTCCACGTTCAACAAGGCAACGATCGGTGGCTTTCTTGCCGGCGGAGCCAGTGGCATCGGCGCCGTTGCCCATGGCGCCATCCGCGACTTCGACACCGTCCAGGCGGTAGAGATCGTCACCATGGAAGAAGAGCCGCAGCGGGCGCGGCTGGAGGGGCTGGCCGCCCAGCAGATTCTCCACGCCTGGGGCACCAACGGCATCATTACCCGCGTCTGGCTGCGTTTGACCCCAGCCGTCGAATGGATGGAGGGCGCGGCCGTCTTCGACACCTTCGAAGAGGCCTTTCGGTTTGCCGAGGCCCTGGCCGAGGAGCCCGTCTGGCAGAAGCGTCTGGTCACGGTCCTCGAGTGGCCGATCCCCTCGTTCTTCACGCCCTTCCAGCAGCACGTCCGGGCAGAAAAGGCGCTGGTGCTGTTCATGGTCGCCGCCAGCCAGTTCGAGGGCCTGCGCGCCGCCCTCGCGCGCCACCGCGGCGAGCTGACCTTCTCCGCCGCCTTCACCGGACACTACTCCGCCTCGCTGCTCAGCAACTACACCTGGAACCACACCACGCTCTGGGCCATGCAGGCCGACCGCGAGTACACCTACCTGCAGTGCGTCTTCGAGCCCCGGTACGCGCTGGCCCAGTGCAGCCTGTTGCGCGAGCGCTACGGCACAGACATACTTTTCCACTTCGAGTTCATGAAGAACCGCGACAGCGCGATTGTTCCGGCGGCGATTCCGGTGGTGCGCTTCGTCTCAGCCGCGCAGTTGAACGAGATGGTCGAGTACTGCCGGTCAATCAGGGTATTTGTCGCCAACCCGCACGTGCACTGCCTGGAGGACAGCGGCCGCCTGCGCCCGGACAACCTGCAACTGCTGGCCAAGCAGCACTACGACCACCACGGCCTGCTGAACCCCGGCAAGATGCGAACCTTCCGGACGCAGGGATAGCGCCGGCGGTCCTACCGCACCCGCACCGTCATCTGCACTTCGACCAGCGCGTGGCGCGGCAGGGCGCTGACGCCGACGGACGCCCGGACGTGGCGGCCGGCCTCGCCGAAGACCTGCACCAGCAGATCGGATGCGCCGTTGACGATGGCGGGCAGCTCCGCGAAGCCCGGCGCCGCGCAGACGTAGCCGGTGAGGCAGAGGACCTCGGCCACGCGGTCCAGCGACCCGAACTCGCGGCGCAGGATGGCCAGGTGCGTCAGCGCGCAGGCCTGCGCGGCAAAGTAGCCGTCCTCGACCGTGCTGCCGGCGCCGGCCGTTCCCGCGATCACGCCGTAGGGGCCGGTGGAGATGACGCCGGCCAGGTGGACCACGTCGCCAACCCGCTTCAGTTGCAGGTAGTTGCCGGCAGGCGCGGGCAAATGCGGCAGCGCAAAGCCCAGCGCGGCCAGGTTTTCTTCCGGGGTTGATGCCAGGTCCGGTTCCGGGGTTGGTTCGTTCGCCATTCCGAAGATGAGGGTAGCACGGCGGGGGAGCGGCTTTTCGCTGGACAGCGCGCTCGCGGAGTTACCATGAGCCAGGAGCCACCCTGCCTTGACCCTCCGCGCCGCGAAACTGCTGCTGGTTGCCGCCCTGGCGCTCTATCACGCGCTGGTGGTCTTCAACAACCTCACCGACTTCGGCTCGAACGAGCAGTTTGTGCGGCACGTGCTGGCCATGGACACGACCTTCGCCGGGAACCATGCGATGGGCCGGGCCATCTCGTCGCCGGCGCTTTTACTGGCCGCTTACTGGGGGATCATTCTCTGGGAGGCCGCGGCGGCAGGTCTGCTGATTTGGGCCGCCGTGCGCATGGCGGCAGCCCTGCAACGGCCCCGTGCCGTATTTCTGCGTGCGCAAAGCCTGGCCGTCGTCGCGCTGACCGCATCGCTGCTGCTCTGGCTGGTGGCGTTTCTCACCGTAGGCGGCGAGTGGTTCCTGATGTGGCAGTCCGCGACATGGAACGGCCAGCACGCCGCCTTCCTTCTCTTCACCGTCACCGGGCTGGTGCTCCTCATCGTGGTCCAGCCTGACGCCGACCCAGAGGGCGGTCCGGAAGGCGGTCCGGAAGGCGGTTCGCGGCGATGAATTGCGCGCCGGTTGCCGCCGTCGTGCTGGCTGCGGGAGGCAGCCGGCGGCTGGGCCAGCCCAAGCAACTTCTGCTGCTCGATGGCGAGACGCTTCTGGGCCGCACGCTTCGCCTGGTTCGCGGGGCAGGAGCCGGGCCGGTGGTTGTTGTCCTGGGCGCTTACGCAGAGGAGATCCGAGCCGCCGTGCCGCTGGAGGGCTTCGTCGCGATAGAGAACGCGGCCTGGGAGCAGGGCATGGCAGGCTCGATGCGGGCCGGGCTGGCCGCCGTGGAGCGGGCCGCGCCCGAGGCCGCCGGAGTGCTGCTTGTCGCCTGCGACCAGCCCCGCCTCACCGCCGCCCACTTGAGGGCGCTCCGCGAGGCCTTTGCCGCGCAGGCAGGAGCGGCGATCGTGGCCTCGGGCTACGCCGGTGTCGCCGGGGTTCCCGCGCTCTTTCCCCGCGCGGTCTTTCCGCGGCTGCTGGCGCTCGAGGGCGACCGGGGCGCACGCGCGTTGCTGGCCGCGCCGCCCTGCCCGCTCGTCACGATTCCCTTCGATGGTGGCGAGATGGACATCGACACCCCTACCGACCTGGCTTCGCTGGCTTAGAGCGAAAGCGAGAGTTGGTGTGGCCTGTTGAGCTTGGCGCCGGGTCGCCGCTCCCTGTTGGTCGCGTCGACTTGATCGCATCGGCTTCGGGATACAGTCACTCTGGTTTCGCAGTAGCCAACCCTTGCGCCGCCGCGCACTGCGCCGACGCGCGCCCCTGTGCCATACTGAGTGAGTTTTGCACTCTTTCTGAAGCAATGATGAAACCTGAGCACTCTTTTTCCGTTTCCAGAGCGCCGCTGCCCGATCTGATGCGGCGCGCCATCTCGCTTGCCACCGCCAATGTCGAAGGCGGCCACGGCGGACCCTTCGGCGCGTTGATCGTGCGCGGGGAGGAGATCGTCGCCGAGGCAGTCAACACCGTTACCGCGGCCTGCGATCCCACCGCCCATGCCGAAGTCAACGCCATCCGCGCGGCCTGCCAGCGGCTGGGCGTCTTCTCGCTTGCCGGTTGCGTGCTCTACTCCAGTTGCGAGCCCTGCCCGATGTGCCTGGCCGCGGCATATTGGGCGCGCGTCGATGCCATTTACTACGGAGCCAGCGCCGCCGACGCTGCCCGCGCCGGCTTCGACGACGCCTTCTTTTACGAGGAGCTGCGCCGGCCTGCCGGGCAACGCCGATCGCCGTCCGCGCAGTTGCTCCCGGAGGAGGCCTGGGCGAGCTTTGCCGCGTGGACGCGGTCGGCGGCGAAGATCCCCTACTGAGCGCTGGCTGCTGGCGGCCTTAGAAGAGGACGCGCGCCTCGGCGACCAGGTTGTGGTTGTACTGGTGGTAGCTCGATGTGGCAATCTGCATGCCGCAGGCGAAGACGTAGAAGGCGTGCGACGGCGCCCACTTCCTGCTCCGGACGAGGTACTCGGCCTGGGGAGTGAGGAAGTTCTGCATCTTGCCGTCGATGGGGCTGCCGCGGAACCAGGCCGCGTTGTCCTCGATCGTGAGCCAGAGGTGCGCCGTGGTGCGCGCCTCGCCGGTCGCGCTCCACTCGATGACGCGGCCCTGCGCGCTGGTCTTGCCGGTGGGCAGCACACCGTTCAGCGAGCTGAGCGCCACGAAGCGGCCCCACTCCTTGCCCGCCACCACCTTGGGCAACCACGCCCCGGTGAGCCCGCCGTTCTGCTCGGCGCGCGGCGAGAAGCAGCGCATCAAAGCTGCCGAGACAATGTAGTTACCGTGCTCGGCGTTGCCGCTGGCCAGCCGCATCTTCACCTGCGTGGACGCGTTGCCGAAGCCGTCCTTGAGCTGCGCGGAGTGATTGCGGAAGTAGGCCGGGGGGTTGAAGTCGAACTGGAAGCGGCGCCTGGCCAGCAGGGAGATTCCGTGGTTGTTTCCGTAACTGATGGTCTGGCCGCCGGGCCAGTTCATGTTGGCCACGGAGAGGCGGACGCCCTGGCCGAGGCGCGCGTCGGACTGGATGAGCGGCGCCACCCACGACGGCTGCAACTTTGTCATCTCGGCGTTGTGCGAGCGGAAGCTCTGGTAGAGCGAGTCCTGCGCGAGTGCGCAGCGAGTGGCGCCAGGGACAAGGGCGCAAAGCAGGCAGAGGAGTGTTCTGAACAGGTTCACGGGTTATGAGACTATTGTACCTTTTTGCTGGAAAAGTGAAAGATGTTCTCCATTGAAAATACGGGGTGGCTTGGGGCGCAACCTATAATCCGGGCCATGCGTCTGTTGCCTGTTCTTCTTGCCGCCGTTGCTGTTACCGCTGCTGCCCAGAGTGAGCCCGTCTGGCAGATGCAGGACTCGGGCACGACCGCCGGCCTGCGGGGCATTCACTCGGTCGACGGCAGGGTTGTCTGGGCCTCGGGCACCGAGGGAACGGTGCTGCGCACCACTGACGCGGGCGAGCACTGGCAGCGCTGCGCCACGCCGGATGCGGCGAAGGACGGCGCCACGCTGGACTTCCGCGGCGTGCAGGCATGGGATGCGGACACTGCCGTCATCATGGCCAGCGGACCGGGGGAAAAGAGCCGGCTCTACAGGACCACCGACGGCTGCGCCACATGGATTCTCATTCTCGAAAACCCGGATAAGGATGGCTTCTGGGATGCGTACCGGTTCGACGAGCGCAGAAGCGAGGGTATTTTACTGGGCGATCCTGTTTCCGGCGGATTTCCTCTCTGGAGGATCAGTCGCGACGAAAGCGCATCCCAGGTGACGAGGTTCCGGCATGTCCCACACGCGCGCAAAGGAGAAGCTGCCTTTGCCGCAAGCAACTCCTCCGTCTTTGTTGACGATGTAAGTTGGGACTTCTGGATTGCAACTGGCGGTAAGAGTGGCGCGCGCGTCATCAAGCGTGTTAACCATGATTTCGACAGTTTCGGCATTGACACATTTCCATCGTCCACGGTTCCCGTCGGAAGCAAATCGGAGTCCTCTGGCATTTTCGGTTTGTCCTTCCGCAAGGGGCCTCACACGTCGAACCCGGAGAAGCGATACCTGAATGGCATTGCCGTCGGCGGCGACTACGCCAAGCCCAACGAATCCACCGGCACGGCTGCCTGGTCGACCGACGGCGGCGAGCACTGGACCGCCAGCGCCACGCCGCCCCACGGCTACCGCTCGACCGTCCAATGGTCCGAGGAACTCAAGCTCTGGATCGCGGCCGGCACGAACGGCAGCGACCTCAGCCGCGACGACGGCCGCACCTGGCAGCCGCTCGACAACGGCGAGTGGAACGCCCTCTCGCTACCGTTTATCGTCGGACCGAAAGGCCGCATTGGGAGGCTGAACCCGGAAGCGCTGCCTGTGGGCGAATCGAAGGGCACACACGCAAAGCCGTAATGCCCTGGACGGCCGAGCTTGTCTTTTGTGCTGAAGCGCCGTCCCTACGGGACTCCGGGTGAATTGGTGGTTGCGCATACCCCACGCTGAAGCGCGGGGCTAACCATCACTGCGCCTACGGCGCGGGGCGCTGGTTTCCACCGGCGACGACTGGCCTCCGTCGGCGACGACTGGCTTCCGCGGCGACGACTGGCTTCCGCGGCGACGACTGGCTTCCGCGGCGACGACTGGCTTCTGTCGGCATGGAGCGATCCGGCGCAGGCCCATTTTGAGGGGCCACCAACTATAAAACGTCTGGCTCTGCCAGAGGCGCACGCAAAGCCATAGCGCCCCGGGGGCCGGCGCCTTTCTGGCCTATTCGTACGCCAGCGCGTCGATGGGGTCCTTGCGGGCGGCCATCCAGGCGGGGTACATGGCGCCGAGCAGCGAGCCGATGAAGGCGATCAGCGAGCCGCGAACGATCCAGTTCAGGCTCATGTCGAGATAGAGGGTGGGGAAGCGCTGGCTGAGAAAGGCCTTGACGGCGAAGGAGACGAGAACCCCCACGACCACGCCGGCAATGGCCAGCAGCGCGGTCTCGCGCAGCACAACCGCCACGATCGCCGGATTGGAGGCACCCATCGACTTCAGGATGCCGATCTCGCGGGTGCGCTCCAGCACCGAGGTGTACATGGACTGGAAGATGACCAGAAAGCCGATGATGACGGCGATGCCGATGACCACGTCGATCGCGGTGTTGAGCGCGGGAATGTGGTCGGGCGTGAGCAGCGAGAACCACTCGTCCATGGTCATCAGTTGGTAGCTCTCCATGCCGCGGGCGGCGTGGATCTCGTTGATGACGGTCTGGGCGTTGGCTGGCGAGTCGAGCTTGATGTAGAAGGATGACGCTTTGTCCTCGACGCCCACCTTCAGTTCGCTGAGGGTGGAGATGGGGATTAGCTTGCGCCCGCCCTTGCCGTGCTGAAAGATGCCAACGATGCGGAAGGGATGCTTGTAGATTTGGATGGTGTCGCCCACGCGATGGCCGCCGCCGGTGGAGGCGAAGACGTCGTCGACGATGACGTCGTAAGGGGCCTGGATGGGACCGCCGTCGAGAAAGACGAAGGGCGACAGGCGGCTGTAGCTGGCATAGTCGATGCCCCACAGGACCTCGAGACCGTCGGACATGGAAAGGTCCTGAATCACCGGGGCTGCCGCGGTCACATGCGGCAGCCGCTCGAGGACCGGTCGCAGCTTGACGCTGAGCGGAGCCCCGCCGACGCCGTTGAAGAGCATGGCGTTGCCCGGACGCAGCATCAGGTCGGCGCCAATTCCGTTGTTCATGCGCTTCTGGCCGGTCAGTTGGCCCAGCATGATGGCGACGATGGTCAGCATCATGACGACTTCGATGGCCACGGCGAAGACGGAGATGAGCGAACGGACGGGGCGATGGACGAGATTGGCGAAAACGAGCTTGTTCATGGGTGCGCGTGGCTCCGCGGGACGGCAGGCTGCCGTGGTCCTCGACTCTCAGGGTAACAGGCAGGGGTAGCGGCGGGCCGTCGGGCCGCCTGGCGGTAACCCGTCCAGAGTCCGGCCTGTCTTTGCGGCGCCGGCCGTGGGAAAGGAGCAGGCGCCGGTCGCGCTGGTTCCTTTTCGGGACCCAGGCAGTGGCCGGCCAGGGGGTTGATATTTGGACAATACGGGCCTCCGTGCAAAAACCCGCACAGACTCATGAAAAGAAAGGGAAAAACCGATGATTCTCTTTGACGGCTGGCCGGAGTGGGTTTATTGTGATGGTGGAAATCCCTCTGGAATTCCGATCAGTTGGTTGGGCTCACGATGGGCAGCTTTGGCGAAGACCTGCGCATGGAGCGGTTATCTCGCGGCATCGCGCTGGAAGAGATTACGGCGGTAACGAAGATCAGCCAGCGCCACCTGATGGCGCTGGAGCAGGAGCGTTTCCGCCTGCTCCCCGGCGGCATTTTGAGCAAGGGCATCGTGCGCGGCTACACTGGCGCGCTGGGCCTCGACCAGAACCTGTGGACCGAGCGCTTTCTGAGCGCCTGCGTGGCCTCGGGCCAGCCGATGGAGAACGAACAGGGGTGGGCGGCCTTCGCCGCCAACGTGGGCAAGTCGCGCATTCTGCGGCACGACGCGGTGGAGCTGCGCTGGCGCTGGGTTGGCGCCATCCTGCTGGTGCTTCTGGTGGGCGCGGGGGCATACCTGACGGTGCGCTACGTGGGCTTGCGTGTGGGCTGGTGGCCCACGCTGCTGCCCGGCGGCAGCGCCGGGGCGCTGGCCCACCAGGCGATGAGCGCGGCCCATGCCATGTTCACGCGGGCGCTGGCCTGGCTGAGGAGCTAGACCGGTTCCAGAGTTCCCGTGCCCTTGTTCTCTTCGTGCGGGGTGTCGATTTCTTGAGGAAATTGGCACTGGAGGGCAGTGGTTCCGGGGTACACGTACTCTGGAGCCGGTATAGGCCGCCAGGTCGTTTCTCCCCGCGGCCAATTCCCGATTCGGTCTGTTCCCTGCTCAGGGCCTTCGACGCGCCTTTGAAGCCCCCCTTCGCCCCATTCGCTGCATCTCTTTGCGCCCGGCCGCCGCTGACAATTACCATAAAAGGATGCATCCCAGGGCGTGAGCCCGACGGTGCTGGCGTGTCCTCGGCGGGAGTGGATCCGATGCCAGAGAGCGGCTTGCTTTCCGCGGCGGTGATCCAGCAGGAACCGGTCCTCTCGACAGGCCGCCCAAATCGAATTCCCTGCAACGGGAGGAGAGTTTCAAGTGAGCGACCGTTTTCTGTTTACCTCTGAATCCGTCACCGAAGGCCATCCGGACAAGATTGCCGACCAGGTTTCGGACGCCATTCTGGATGCCTGCCTAGAGCAGGATCCCTACAGCCGCGTGGCCGCCGAAACCCTGACGGCGACCGGTCTGGTGGTCATTGCCGGCGAAATCACCACCAAGGCCTATGTCGATTTCCAGGGCCTGGTGCGCGGCGTGGTGGCCTCGATCGGCTACGACAACGCCCTCTATGGCTTCGACTCGAACACCTGCGCTGTGATCTCGACCATCAACAAGCAGTCGGGCGACATTGCCCAGGGCGTGGACACGGGCGGCGCCGGCGACCAGGGCATGATGTTCGGCTATGCCTCGAACGAGACCCCGGAGCTGATGCCGGCACCCATCTCGCTGGCGCACAAACTGACCAGGCGGCTGACCGAAGTTCGCAAGAACGGCAAGTTGCCCTACCTGCGCCCGGACGGCAAGAGCCAGGTGACGGTGGAGTACGACGAGAACGGCAAGCCGTCGCGCATTGACGCCGTGGTCATCTCGACCCAGCACGCCGAGCACATCTCGAACGAAGAGCTGCACCACGACATCCTCAAGTACGTCATCCAGGCGGTTCTGCCCGCGGCCTGGCTCGACGAGCACACCAAGTACCACATCAACCCCACCGGCCGCTTCGTCATCGGCGGGCCGATGGGCGACACCGGCCTGACCGGCCGCAAGATCATCGTGGACACCTACGGCGGCGCGGGCCGGCACGGCGGCGGCGCCTTCAGCGGCAAGGACCCGACGAAGGTCGATCGCTCGGCGGCCTACATGGCCCGCTACATTGCCAAGAACATCGTGGCCGCAGGTCTCGCCGACAAGGCCGAGGTGCAGCTGGCCTACGCCATCGGCGTGGCCGAACCGGTGAGTGTGCTGGTGGAGACCTTCGGCACGGGCAAGATCTCGGAGTCGAAGCTGACCGAGCTGGTGCGCAAGAACTTCGCGCTGACGCCCAAGGGGATCATCGAGAGCCTGAACCTGCGCCGGCCCATCTACCAGAAGACCGCAGCCTACGGCCACTTCGGCCGCACCGAGCCCGAGTTCACCTGGGAGGCCACCGACAAGGCAGCGGCCCTGGCCGAACAGGCGGAGCTGAAGGCCGCGGCCAAGTAAGAAGAAACTCCAAACTGGAAGACGATGGGACCCTTCAGGGTCCCATTGCTTTTCCCCGCGGAAGCGCCTTTTCGCGCCGTGCGCGTCAATGAACTAGAATTCTTCGTGGCTGCCGAGCGGCCATCTCTTCGAGGAGTGAACGATGCGTATTTCCCTGCTTGCCCTGCTTGCCCCCCTTGCTCTGACTGCGGCCACCGTGGTTGCCGCGCAGACCGCCGAGACCCATGGCGCCCCCTGGAGCTACGAGGGCAAGACCGGCCCGCTGCGGTGGGGCAAGCTGGACCCGGAGTACAGGGCCTGCGCCGCAGGCAAGGAGCAGTCGCCGGTCGACATCCGCGGGGCGCACCTGAACAAGGCTCTCCAGCCGATCGAGTTCCATTACATTGCCGGCCCCATGCGGCTTGAGAACAACGGACACACCGTGGTGGTTGTGGTGGACCCGGGCAGCTACATGGTGGCTGGGGGCGTGCGCTACGACCTGGTGCAGTTCCACTTTCACCACCCCAGCGAGGAGGCGGTGAAGGGCAAGCTGAGCGACATGGACATCCACCTGGTGCACCGTAGCGCCGACGGCAAGCTGGCTGTGCTGGCGGTGCGGCTGAAGGAGGATATGGGCAATCCCAACGCGGTGCTGGCCAGCCTCTGGCCCCACCTGCCCAAGACCGCCGGTGCGCGCGACAAGGCGACCGAGATGGTGAACCCCGCCGGCCTGCTGCCGGCCGACCGCGGCTACTGGACCTACATGGGCTCGCTGACCACGCCGCCCTGCACGGAAGGCGTCCGCTGGTTCGTGCTCGAAGACGAGCTGAGCATCGACCGCGACCAACTGCGCACCTTCGCGGCGCTCTTCCGCATCAACTCGCGGGAGCTGCAGGACGCGCACGGACGGCGGATCGAGGCGAATCAGTAACGACCGCGCCGGCCGCAACGCGCGTAAAAAAGCGAGCGCGCCCAGATCCGCATGATAAGACCTGGGCACGCTCGCATTTTTGGCTGGTCGACCTGCCGGCAAATCCGAACCGACGCCAGGCCGATTGAGGCAGGCCGCTTACTTGGCCGCGACGGTGGGGTTCTCGAGGATGAAGCGGGCCTTGGGAGTGCGCACCTCGACCAGCGTGTCGACGCCGTTGGCGGTGGCGGTGACCACAGCGGTCTGGTTCCCAGCTTCGTTCACCAGGCGGGCGGGAACAGTGGCCGACGGCGCCGAGTTGTTGTCCTTCGAGCGAAGGGTCAGTTGAACCTGCGAACCGTTGACCTCGGTCCAGGTGGCCTGGTAGTGGCCCTGGTGGAGCTGGGTGGCGCCAACGCGAACATCGGAGGAAAGCGTGATGTCCTGAGAGTTCTTGGCGGCGAAGACCGCGACGGACGACAACATCATGAACAGCGCGAGTCCCAGAATGCGTTTCATAGATTCTCCTTTTCGTCGCGGAGCCGGCGGTGCCGTGTGTGAACCTCCGCATATCCGCAGGCTAGGCGGACGTGGGACCCGGCCAAAAGCTGCAACGTGCAACAAACCGTGGATTTTCACCAGGAGAGCTTTTCTTTGCAATGAGATGCCCCGCTCCCGCAGCGGCGGTTTCAGGGCATGTATGATACAGAAAACCTGACGCCGGACCGGCGGTTTACCAGGTTTCGACGGCCACAACGGTGGGAGGGCCGGCCTGGCCTTCGATGGGCCGCGTCTCGATCACGGCCTCCAGATTCATGCGCTCCCAGTTCTTGGGGACCTTCTCAAGCAACGCGTCCAGGTAGACGGGATTCGAGACCACCTCGCTGGCCGCCTCGGTCCCATCGGCCCAGATGCCAGCCAGGACGATGACAGGTTCTCCGGTCACGTTGTCGTGAATCCTGGCCACGACGGCGTAGTCTTGCTCCAGATGGGAGTCCGGCAACGTCCCTCCCGGCAGGGTCCAGACCCGCTTCTGCGCGCCTTTGCGATCCACGATCTTGCGAACGTGGTTGTCGTATTCGAATCCGATCGGCAGATCCTCGGTGATGCGCAGCGTCCACGGGTTGTCGAAGGCGCCGATCAGCACCACGGGGCCCTCCCGCAGTTGCGCAAACGAGCTCTGCGAGGCGGCAACCACGCGAAACGAGCCCTTACGCGAAACCAGCGGGACAAGGACGCGCGCCAGCGTGGTCACGTCGGAGACATTGAGGCTGGAAAGCTGGCGCAAGTCTTCGGAAACCTTATAGTTCTGGTCCACGCTCTCGACCGGCTCGCCCAGGCAATAGGTGACCTTGCTGGAGGTGCCGGTGACCGGGTCCCAGAAGCGCTGGAGGTTCGACGGTGGCACCGGGAGCTTGATCCGGCCCACGCCAAAGCCGAGCACCGCCGCGAACAGCAGCGCCACCGCAGCCGAAAGCGGGCGGAAAACGGCCGCCCGGGAAGGCGCATCCTGCGCCCCTGCCGGTGCGGGACCGGGATCGGAGGAGGCAGTCTCCCGCGCCGGCGCCTCGGCTGGCAAGGCATCCGCGATCGCGGCGGCTGCGACGGCGGGCTGGGCGGCGGGCTCGCGGAACGACGGCGCATAGGAGCCCACCGGCAGTTCGATCGCCAGTTCCCCGGCGTGTTCAGGGTTGTAGTAGTACTGGCTCAGGCGCTTGCGCACCTCGGCCGCGGTCATGCGGACCACGGGATCGAGAGCCACATCGTAGTCCGGCTCGCGCCCAAAGGCCTCCACGCCGATGGTCCGCTCCTTCAGTTCGCCAGCATTGCCGAGCAGGGCCTGCTCCACCACGAACGCCAGCAGCACGGGGTACCGCTTGCTGTTGGCGAACAAGGGGTGCGCGAGGAGGCGGTTCAGTTGCTCGCGAATGGCGACGGGTTGCGGCGGGGACTCGGCAGCACCCGGCTCTCTCTCAGACTGGGGCTCGGATTGGTGCGGCAACGGCATGGCATTGTCCGGCGGGCTCCGCGGGAGACCGGATGTATGCCTTGATTCTTTCATATGAGACGTTTTGGGCGGCCTGTATCATACATGCCTTCGGAGCCCCGCCGAACCCAAACGCAAGCGGGCCAACCTCGAAGGTCAAGCTCGAAGCGGCGAGAGACGAAGCAGCAGTCCTTCGTCGCCTGGCAGAACGGTCGCCTGCATGCCGGTGAGGTCTTCGACGACGTAGTGGGCGGCGTCGAGCGAGTCCGGCGCGTGCGAGAAAGTGGTGGCGACGACGGTGCATCCGGCGGCCCGACCGGCCCTTGTGCCCGACTCGGAGTCTTCAAAGACCACGCATTGCTCGGGCGCGAAGCCGAGCAGGGCCGCTCCGGCCAGGAAGGGCTCAGGGTGGGGCTTGCCCCAGGTCACCTGGTCGGCCGTGACCAGCCGCGGCGGGACAGGCAGACCGGCCTGGGCCAGCCGTGCCGGCGCCAACCGCTCGGTGGCGCTGGTGACCACCGTCCAGCGGTGCGCGGGCAACGCGGCCAGCAGGGCGGGAACGCCGGGCAGGATGGTGACGCCGCCGCCGTCGGCGACCTCCCAGTCTTCAATGATCTTCAGTTCAGCCTCGGCGTCGAGATCCGGGCGGAGGCGCGCCACCGTGTCGATGGCGCGGCAGCCGTGGAGGATGGCCTGGGCCTGGGCGAAGTCCACGCCGCGCAGGGCGCACCACTTGGACCAGCTCCGCTCCACCGAGGCGATCGAGGAGATAAGGATGCCATCCATGTCGAAGAGAATGCCCTGGCAGCGGATCTGGACGGGGGTGGACGCTGGGGCGGACATGGTTCGATTGTAGTTTCCGACGGGGGCGGGGAGCGGCCGAAAGGGGGCGTCCTTTCCCACCCTTGACGTAAAACGCGCGTCAAGGGTGGGGCGACCGCCCTGGTCTCACTTGCACTTCGCGTGGGATTTCTTCAGCGTGACAACGGTAGGAAGCCAATCGGAGAGGCGTTTGGAGTCCAATTCCGCATCGCCGGCCTGGGGGTTGATCGACGAGCGGGCCAGCGCCACGGAGATGTCGGTCTTGCCGTCGGCACAGTAGGCTCCGAGAAAGTCCGTCAAGCCCTTGCTTGCCCGCTCGACGATCTCGGCGGGAAGAGCGCCCGTTTCTCCCTGAATGTCGAACGGGGCACCGATCATGCGGTTCGCCAGTTGCCCCTTGGTGGGCGAATTCGGGACATCGAAGCGCACGACGAAGACGGCCCGGTTCTCGAGTGCCTGGGGATTCGCCGTGTAGGTGATAGCCGGAATATTCGCGGGGTTTGGCCTGGGCGCCTTGGCGTCGATGGCAAGGCGGTAGGGGGCTCCCTTCCATTTGGGCCCGACCGGAATGCCGGCGTCCTTGCCGCCTTTGTTGTCGCAGCCCGTCAGGAGGGTCAACCCCCCGATTGCCAGCAAGGTCATGCTCGCCAGAACGATGCTCTTTCTCACGCTTTCCTCCTCGTTCGTCGAGCGGCGCCAGAGTCTTCGCACACGATCCGGCATGGCCCGGGGAGGCGTCTTTCCTCAGGAAGAACGCACTCCGGGGCATCGCCTCCGGGACACTGCGACTCCGGAACCGCCATAAGAGACGACGGGGAAGAATATCATCCCGATGCCTCGTGGGGCCATGATGGTGCGGAGTGGCCGGGCAATCGCATGAAGGGGATGCGCGGCGCGCAGCAGTGGTTTTGAAAGGGCGGAACGGAACCGCCTTGGATTCATGGAAAGGTGGGCTGCTCGCAGATTTCTGCGCTGATTCCGATCGCAAAAACCGAGAATGTTTCGTTCATCTGAAACGTCCGCACAGGAGGTCTCTTGGAACTCAACTCCACGGAGCTTTCCACTCGGGGTTCTTCCACTCCTTGCCTTCGATCTTCGGCTTCTCCCCTTTCTTTGCGGCCTTCTTGCTTGCCTTTGCCCATTGCAGAGTGCGATACACATCCCCGCGCATCCTGTCCAACTCGTACGCGGAATTGAGATTTGCGATTGCCAAATCCCATTGGCCCAGCATTCCGTAGGAGATTCCCATGCCCCAATAGGCAGTGAGTAAGCGTGGTTCGATTGAGAGGGCATTCCGCGCCTGGGTAATGCTCTCCTGGTACTGACCGGCCTCGTGCGCCAACCGAGCCTTTTTCAGCGGCACATAGGCCTTGAGCATCCGCAGGTCCGGTACAGGGACGTCTACCTCAGCATCCTTCGCAATTTGGAGAAGGTCAGGGTCGATGGGGCGTACACAGAGCGAAGCCATATAGCGGCCGTTGTACATATCCCAGGTTTTCGGAATCGCTCCGAGTACCAGTCCATCGCCGACAATCCATACTGTTGGCCCCTTAATCCATGACGCCGGTTTCTCCGCATCCGGCGTTGGGGTCGAGGTCCAAACAAATGTGTAGAAGGGGACATCGTCAGCGCTCCACTCGGGGATTTTAAGGGTTACCCAATCCTGCGGATCTGAAGTCCTGACTATGTCACCGCAATGAGATCGTACTTCGCCAATTTCATGGGCGGTACAAACCCTACCCGGTTCAGAAGATGTGAACACGACCCCATGACGTGTGTATGCGATACCCTTGACCTCGTCGAGCGTAGGAATCCGCCAGCCTGAGAAGCCGCCGAGCTTCAGCGCCGCGCAGTAGTCAACCGATTCCTGCCACGTTCGCCCGTGTGGATGCAGTATGCTGTGCGAGTTGCCGCTATATCCGTGCTCGGCCCACATGAGGCCCGTGGATGGATCGGGCCACCATTTCGCAGGGTCTTTCGAAAAGAGTTGAGCAGAGCAGAGTTGTGTATCGAATGCTGCCAGGCAAAGAACGACAAGTGAGGTTTTGTACCAGAAATTCAAGGTAACCCCGCTTTCACGCGCTTGCGAGCTTTATCGCATCGCGAGGTGTCATCTGTGGATTCGCTGCAAGGATACCGCCCGCATCCACGAGGTGAGTACCTAATTCGCGCCTTCTTGATTCAAGATAATTCCCCGGTCGTTTGGGCCCCCGTTCGAATCGTCGCAAATCGGGAAGTTTTGCAGTCCCAATATTTAAGCTCTGTGCAGGTTTTGTGCGACTGTCGGGCACGTTGGGCGCATCGTGCGCTTCTGGCGCATTGTAGAGTCAGTAAGTGACATGTTTTCAACGAGTGTACGAGCCGTGCCCTTTCAAGACACCACGTTTCTAGAGCGGTTCCAGAGTTCCCGTGCCCCGGATGGAATTGCGCAAGGTGTCATTTTCTTGAGGAAAATGCCACTTGAGAGCAGCGGTTCCTGGGTACAGCTACTCTGGAACCGCTCTAGCGGTCCAGGTCTTCGTGCGCTTCCCCTGCGCGAAATGGCCGGCGAGACGAACGGGATTCGGCGGCCGGAGAGGCGGTCAGCGCCTGGATTGGGGCTTGGGCGGAACGGGAAAGGTCAGCCTGGCGGGGAGTTCGAGCTTGAGGGAGCCGTCGATGGGGGCGGCGGAGCGGCCGCGGTGGGCCTGGGACTGCTTGAGGGTGACGACGCCGGAGCCGGTTTCGCCGTTGCCGGTCCAAAGGTCGAAGCGGGCCAGGGCGGCAGGCGTTGCGCCGGCGGCTCCGGTGAGAGCGCCCTTCTGCCAGTCGAAGTGCAGCGTGCCGGTGGCCGAGGAGGCAAGGTCGTCGCCACTGAAGCCTGTCAGATGCAGTTTCACGGAGCCGTCCAGCGAAGCGCCGTTGCCGCGCAAGCCGATGACTGGCGCGGCCAGTGCCGGGTTGAGCTTCTCGAACTGGCCTTCCAGGCTCCACGAGGGTTTGGCGCCGGCGGTGGCGCCGGCTTCGTACTGCCCGATCAGGTGGGTGCGGCCGCCCAGCAGACCGGCATCGAAGGCTGTAATCTCGGCGCCGGTGGGTTCCGTGCGCAGAGTCGCCACGGGGTCGCGCAGGGTGACCGGGCCGAGGACGAGCGAATCGGCGCGAACAGTGCCCTCCAGATGCGGCCAGACCGGCGCGGCGGTGGGGTGAATGCGCTCGAGAAGCTTGGAGAGCACGGTGCCCGGCGCCTGGGCGCCGAGGAAGGCGCTCTGCAGCACGGCAGCGTCGAGCGAGCCGAACTGGACGGTGAAGCTGGGGACGCAGTGCCGCGCCGGGTCGCAGGGCAGGGGCAGCGAGAGCGTGGCCGTGCCCTTCACCGGGCCGTAGCTGAAGACAAGCGGGTCCCAGCGCATCTCGCCTGGAGCCAGGTGGAGAACGCCCTGCGCGATCTCGACATGGTTGAGCAGATACTCGGACTTCCAGTTGGCGTTGTGCAGGGTAATGGTGCCGGTAACCGCCTCGGCCGAGGGCGCCGGCGCGGCAAACGGAGCGCGCGGGGTGGGGATCCACGGCCCCTGGAGGGTGAGGTCGAGGCTCATCGGTTCGCCGGCCAGGGATTCAAGCTGGCTGGCGTCGCTGAGGCCATCGGCGAGGGCCAACTGGCGGGCGCGCGCAATGGCGGCCTGTCCTCGGACATTGAGCTGGTAGCCCCGGAACGAGTAGCGAACGGAGACGGTGAGCGGCGTGGCTCCGCCAGCGGGGATGGAAGCGCTGGCGACAATCGCCTGCGGCTGGCCGGGCTCGGGCGGAGCCGGCTCGAAGGCGAGCCTGGCCGCGCGGACCGGTTCACCCAGCGCGCCGCCGCTCACCTCCAGGTTCTCGACGACGATGGAGCCGGTGAGCGGAGCAGGCGGGGCCGGGTGGGGGCGGGCCGGGTGTCCGGGCTTTTCGGGTCCGGTCTGCTCGGCGGTCTGGGCGGCGGGCGCCCAGGTGAGCTTGCCGCTGGCAGTGCCAGAGGCCTCAAGCCCCTGGCCCAGGCCGCTGCGCAGCGTCCGCAGGGCATCGAGGGCGGCGGCAACGGGAATTCGTTCGACTTCGAAGGAGATCCGCGGCGGTCCCTGAGTGCCGGGCAGCGAGCCGGCCACGCGGATGCGGCCGCCGCCGAGCGGGGTGTCGCAGACCAGGTTTTCGACGCCGCGCGCGGAGAAGTGCGCGCGGAAGTTGCATTTCGCGTCGAAGTCGAGCGGGACGGCGGGGGCGAACTCGGCGCGATGGACGCCGGTGGCGCGGAGGCGGCTGTGCACCTCGGCGCTTTCGGCGGTGCCGTCGAGGCTGAGCTCGGCCCTGAGGTCGCCGCGCCAGCCGAAGTCGGAGCCGAGGAGGAGCCGGTTGAGCTGGCCCAGCGGCGCCTGGCGCCAATCCAGATCGAGATGGATGGGCATCTGGCGCAACTGCGGCGCCGGGCGCAGGGTGGCGTCGACGCGGAGGATGCCGGTGTCGTTCAGGTCGAGCGTGAGGTCGGTGCGCGCCGGCCGGCCGCGGAACTGGACCCGCCACTCGCCGGAGCTTGCCTGCCAGAAGTCGAGGTCGGCGTCGATCAGGGAGAAAGGCAGCTTCTCGACACCTTCTTTGAAGTTGACGCGGGAGCTGGTGGCCGAGATCCCCGGCAGGCGAAAGGGCTTTCTGGGCGCGGCGGCGGCGGACTGGGCGTGCGCCGCGGCGGTGCGGAAGATCGGGTCGATGTTCCAGCGGCCGGCGCCGATGCGGACAAGGTTGACGCTGGCCTCGTCGACGCTGATGGAGCCAATCTCAAGCCGCCCGCGCCAGAGAGAAAGCAGCCGGATGGAGGCCGTGACCGAGTTGGCGTGCAGGACCGGCTCAAAGCTGTAGGCCGGGTCGTCGTCGACCGTGAGGTCAGTGAGGACAAAACCGGGCCGGGGGAGCAGGCGGAGTTCCACCGACGAGAGCCGGACCGGCCGGCCGAGCGACGTGGCAAGAAGCTGCGTAATCTGGCTCTTGTAGCGGCTGATGCTGACCAGGGGAGGAACGATCAGGAATGCCAGCAGAATCAGAACGGCGGTGACGGCCAGCCAAAGGCGTCTCCGTCTTCGTGGCCGGCGCTGGTTCTCTTCACTCATGGTCTTCGATGGTATCGCAAGAGCTATGGTAGAGCATCCGGGGCCATCCCGCGCGCCTCCCTATAAACAAGTCGGGCATTGGGTTCGTGCTAAGGAGAGATGTGCGGGTCTGGAGACCCGCACCACAGCCGGTCTGGAGACCGGCGATACTCTCCGCAGGTCAGCGGACCGGGTGCAGGGTGCGGCTCCAGCGGGTCTCAGTGAAAAAGTGGAGGGCGACGTGGCCGAGCCAGGCCAGCTTGGCGCCCATGCCGGGCTTGTCGTACTGGTCGTCAGGAGTCTTGAAGGACCAGTAGTTGAAGAGCGGGCGGCCGACGATATTCTCCCGTGGCACAAAGCCCCAGTAGCGGGAATCGAGCGAGTTGTGGCGATGGTCGCCCATCATGAAGTACTTGCCGGGGGGCACCACCAGGTCGCCGTTCTCAAAGTGCGAGGGGAACTCGACGGCCCACTCCTCGGTGGCGCCGGGCTGGGTGGCCGGGGGCAGTGTGGGGAACTCGTCGAGGAACTCCTGGTGGTTCTCCGGGGTGGTCTTCTCGGCCAGCGGCTGATCCTGGGCCACGCCGTTGATGATGACCACGCCGTTGCGCAAGTGGATGTGGTCGCCGGGGACGCCGATCAGCCGCTTGACCAGAAACTGGTACTGCGGCGTGCCGTTCACGTCGTCGGGAACCGGCTTGATGAAGACCACGATGTCGTTGCGTTTCGGCTCGCGGTAGTGCACCAGGGGAAACCATTTGGACGGAGGCGCCAGCGTGATGCGGTCGACGACCAGGTGGTCGCCGATGAGCAGCGTCCGCTCCATCGAGCCCGAGGGGATGACGAAGTTCTGGCCCAGGAAGGTGAGGATGTAAAGGCCGACGACGAGGACGGAGCAGATCGAGGCCAGCGCCTCCCAGGGCGTTTCTTCCACTCGTGCGGGGGCGGCGGGCTTGGCTTCGGGCTGGGCCTCTTGGGAGGCGGGGGCGGGCTTGGGTGTCTTCTTCTTCGTCATTCCTTGGCTCGTTCGGGTGCTGGTGAAGGACGGCTTTAGTCCGTTGGCAGACCCCTGGAAGCCCGGGCGGTCTGGGGCGCGACTCAAAAAACGCGCCTGCGAATACACGCAACCAACTGGGCTTCACAGGCTGCGGGAAAACTCCGGGTCCCTGGCGAGGAGATCCAAAGCACCCCCGCAGGGGCTAAAGCCCGTTGATTTTGCGGCACTTGCGGCACGACTGAAGTCGTGCCCTGACTCTTTTCGTGCCATCAGTCGAGTTCTTCCGGAGCCTGTTCAGCCCTTGCGGCCAGCTAGTGGACTACGCGGAAGATCCGCTTCCAGCGGGCGAAGCCGCTCAGCCGCGCCGAAGGTTCCCCATCGTGGTTGAGTCTATCATCGGCGGCCTGCTGCACGTCTGTGGTGGAGGGGCGGCTGACCGAGAAGTAAATGACCAACGGCCGGGCCACGATCTCCTGCCGGGGCACGAAGCCCCAGAAGCGCGAGTCGGAGGAGTGGTTGCGGTTGTCGCCGAGGACAAAGTACTCGCCCGCGGGGACGATCAGCTCGCCGTTACGAGTCAGGCTCCGCATCTGGCGCCACCAGGCAGGATCCACCTGGGGGTCGGTGTAGACGCGGGCCGGGAACTCGTCGCGGAAGGGGTTGTAGGCGGCCGGCTCGAAGGCGGCGTAGGGCTCGGCGAGCGGCGCGCCGTTGACGGTGACACGGCCGTTGTCGATGCGCAGCCGGTCGCCGGGCAGGCCTACGACGCGCTTGACCAGCAGCGGCGGCTCCGGGTGATGAAAGACGACGATGTCACCGCGCTCGACATCGCGATAGGGCAACAGCCACTGGGTCAGCCGTCCGGCCGGCGCGTAGATCTGCTTGTTCACGAGCAGGAAATCGCCCACCAGCAGCGTGTGCTCCATGCTCTCGGAGG
This sequence comes from Occallatibacter sp., assembly GCA_049690595.1. Classification (GTDB taxonomy): domain Bacteria; phylum Acidobacteriota; class Terriglobia; order Terriglobales; family Acidobacteriaceae; genus Telmatobacter. Next base: position 21,315 of record JBAVMZ010000312.1, read on the forward strand.
GGATCAGATAGGGCTGCAGGACAAAGGTCAGCAGAAACAGCGCCACCACCACCGTGCGCAGCAGCGAGGCAAAGGCCTCCGGGACCGTAGGCAGGTGGAGGCGCCAGTGCGCGGGTTGGCGCACCGGAGGGGCAGGTTGCGGGCTGGGAGCGGGCGCTTGGGCAGGTGTGCTCATGGCGCGGATTGCTCCTCCTCGGCTGCGGGCGGCGCGGGGGTCTCGCCTGGCGCAGCGGTTAGACGTTCCAGGGCGCGCCGGGCGGCATCCTGCTCGGCGTGCTTCTTGGTGCTGCCCATGCCGCGGGCCAGCGCCTTGCCCGGCTCGCCATCTCCTGACTTGAGCCGCACCTCGACCAGAAAGCGCTTGCGGTGGTCCGGGCCGCTCTCACTTTTGACGCGGTAGACGGGGGTTCCGGTGCGGGCGGCCTGCAGATGCTCCTGCAGCGCGGACTTGTAGTTACCCAAAGCTGCGCCCTGGCGCAACTCCCGGGCCAGTTGCTCGGCGGCTTCGCCCATCACGTGGCGGCGGGCAAAGGCGCGCACCGGCTCCAGCCCGCCGTCGAGAAAGAGCGCGGCCAGCACGGCCTCCATGGTATTGGAGAGCACGGTGCCCTTGCGCCGCAGACCGCCTTTCTCTTCGCCGCGGCTGAGCAGCAGGCAGGCGCCCAGGTCAATCTCGGCGGCAACCTCGGCCATGTGCTGGCGGCTGACCAACTGGGAGCGGACGCGCGTCAGCTCGCCCTCGCTCCACTCCGGGTGCATCTCGCAGAGAGCCTCGGCCACCACCAGGCCCAGCACGGCGTCGCCCAGGAACTCCAGCCGTTCGTTGTCGCCCGGCGAAGGGGCGTCACCGGCGGGGTTCAACTCGCTGGCGCCCTGTTCGTTGGCCAGCGAACGGTGGGTCAGGGCGCGGCGGAGCAGCTCCGGCTGGCGGAAGGCATGTCCGAGGATCGATTCAAGTTTTGCTCGAGCACGTTCCAAATCGGCCTCGCTTCGCCATGACGTTCCCGGCACACAATGGAGAGGAGCGCGCAGGCCGGCCCCGGCCGCGCACTGGTATGACCTGATTTTACTAGACATCGGGAACGCGGCGTATGTCTTGCCCAGTAGTATGCAACCCGTGAAAAGGGCCGGAATCCTGCCTGGGAGCCCGGAGCTACGATTGTACGGTTTGAAGCGGCAGGAAGGGCAGCGGATCCCGCCGCGCTGCAACGCCCTTGCGCTCCCCGCCCTCCTGATGAACAGGCGCGATTTCCAGCGCTCCTACGGAGCTTGAGGCTGCATTTGGCGCTCAACCCAGGGCGGCGCTTCGCTTGCCCAGGGCTATTCTCGCGCCACCTCTCCGGGGCCGGTGCAGGGGCAGGCAAGTTCATTTCAGCCGTAACGCGATCTCGGGCGGCGGGGCTGCTCAGGACGCGATGAGGACTTGTACATGGCAAGGACCATTTGACTCGTCCGCGCACGAGACGCGGATGCCGCGGCCAGCTCAGATCACGAACCTGGGCCGCGGGTTGACGGGTGTATGCTGGTCGACGGAAGTGGCATTTTTACGCTCGAATAAGGCGGCTGAAATGGTTGCAGAACAGGGACTCTCGACACTGCGAAGGGAGGGTTTCTGTTCTCGCTCTCTTGCGTTGACATGGCTGATTTGCCTTTGCATACCGGCACTGGCCGCCTTCGGCGCCAGCCGGCGCGTTCCCCTCTCGCTGAAACCCGACGATGTTCTTCCCACTGGCAATGAGTGGATTGCGCTGCCGGATATCCGCGCGGTCGACGGCGCTCTCAATACCTTCAACGTCGCCTCGATGCGGGACCGGGGCCTGTTGCAGGTGACCGGGGAGCGTGGCGCTCCCGTCTTGCAGCCGTATTTCCTGGTTGGCGGCAAGCAACTGCCGTTTCGCAATCCATCCTGGGAGGTGATCGAGTACTGGATTCCCACGGCTCATCTCACCGTCGACGGCATGGAGGCGACGCTCACCTGGTGCGCGCCGCCCGGCTCGCGGGCAGCCTTTCTCCGCATGACTTTGACCAACCGGCGTTCGCAGCCGGTCTCGGCGGCCATGGGCCTGAAGGCATCGTTTGGATCGCTCGACCGGGTTACCTACGTGCCGGTGGAACTGCGCGGAGAGCGAACGGTTGGCGCCGCGCCATGGGTTGCGCCGGCGGAGGTTTTCAGTTACATCACCCACGATACGCAGTTCTCCTGGGCGCTGCTGCATCCGGGGTCGAATGCGCTGGTAACGTCCCCGCCGCTCTCCGCCGTTCCCGCGGTGGATGCAAGCCGTTCCCTTACCCTGGCTCCCGGCGAGTCGGCAGAGTCCCTGTTTGTTCTGGGTGTGGGAATCGAGGAGTTCAGTGCAGCGCACGCCACAAGGGCTCTCCGCGAGCTTCTGGATCGCAACGGCGCGGAAGGCATGGTGGAGCAAACCGCGGCCTGGTGCCGGGGCCGCACGCGCACCACGGGCCAGCCGGACCTGGACTTGCTGATGGACCGGAATTTCCTCTTTACCGAGCTCTATGCCTGGGCAAAGACCATCGACACCGAGCAGTTGATCGGAGTTACCTCTCGCAGTCCCCGCTACTATGTCTCGGCGGCTTACTGGGACCGCGACGCGATGCTATGGAGTTTCCCGGCCCTGCTCGATATCGACCCGAAGATGGCCGGCGAGGCGCTTGAGTATGCGCTGACCACGCAGCTTCGCAACACCGGCACCCACAGCCGCTTTATCGACGGCATTGTTCTTGAGGATGGGTTTCAGCTCGACGAGGCGGTAGCGCCGGTGATTGCCCTGGCTGCCTATCTGGAGCGGACCAACGACACGGGCTTTGTTGAAGCGCACCGTTCTGCAGTCATTCTGTTGCGCGACCGGCTTCTCTCGCGGTACGACGCGGAGACCGGACTCTATTCTTCCCTGCAGGATTCTCAGGACGAATTCCAGGTGCTTCCGTTCCTGACCTACGACAACGCCTTGAGCTGGCGCGCGCTGATGGACCTGGCCGCCATCTTCAACCGGCTGAACGATGCCAAGAGCGCCCAGGAGATGAGCCGGCGCGCGGCTGCGCTCCATGAGGCGATTCTGGCTCACTGCGTCTCCGGCGACGCTCCCGGAGCCGGCGGGACGATCTTCGCTTCCGCAACGGACGGCCGCAAGTCCGTATTCACCGAGATTCCTCCCGGGTCGCTGATGAAGCTGCCGGCTCTTGGGTTCATCTCAGAGACAGATCCCGTATTTACCCGGACCTACCGCTGGCTGCATTCGAGCAATTACAAGTACTCGTATTCGGACCAGCCTTTTGGATTGCCGGGAAGTTATCGTCTGCAATTCACAACTTCGTGGAGCGTCGCCGACCATCTATCCCTGGCCATGGGGCGGGAGCAGGCGCTGAAGGTTCTCCGCGCCAGCGGCTGGGACGGGGGAATCGTCACCGAGGGCGTGGATTCGGCGACGGGCGTAATGGATCAGCAAGGCCGAGCCTTCGCCACCGCAGCCGGTTACCTGGCTCACGCCATCTGCCAGAGCTATTGCACGGACGAGCGCCGCTGAAGCCAGGTCTGGCGCGATCGTTCGGCCACCGCGAAGAAGGCCAGGCTACCCATGAACAGGACTGCCATTGGGTTCGTGCCGAGGAAAGATGTGCGGGTCCGGAGACCCGCACCACAGCCGGTCTGGAGACCGGCGCTACTCTTTGCGGCCAGCGCGGGTTCATTCCAGCCGTAACGCGACGTTGCGGGCCGGGCTGCTCCTGACGAGAGTCCGGAGGTACATTCCGAGGGCGGAGCCGCTTCAAAACTGAAAACGGCAAGTCCTCAGTGGGGCTTTTCGCCCGCGGGATCACCCGGGAACGGGTTTCCGGCCGGCTTCGGAGCGCCCGGCTTGGCAGCCGCCGGAGGCGCCTCTTCTTCGTCGTCGGCCTCGCAACTGTGGCCCTTGACCGAGTACGCCGCCTTGACGCCGCGTTCGGCGGCCAGGCGGGTGTCGAGCTGGCCGTCGCGCATCTGCAGGGCCAGCTTGTACTCGGAGAGAGCCTGGTCGCGCTTGCAGTCCAGGTCGAGCATCCGGCCGAGGTAAATGTGCGACCAGGAGATCAGGCGGGCATCCTTGCTGGTGGCCAGCGTGCGCTGGAAGCCGTCGACGGCTTGGTCTGGGTGGCCGGTCAGGATGGCGGCGCGGGCCAGGATGAAGTGGGCGCGGGCCTGGTCGGCTACCGACTCGAGCGTCTCCGCATGGACGGTGAGTTCCTGGCGGGCCATGGCGCTGGCGGTGGCCACGTCGCCGGAGGCCAGGCGCGCCTCGGCCAGGTCCAGGCCGGTCAGCTTGCGCGGATGCGAGCGCTCCAACACATCGGCATCGGCTTCCTGGTCGAACTCCATGTGGCGGATGCGGCGAACCTGCTGGTCCACGTCCATCGAGTAGACCATCTCGCCGATGGTGTCGTGCAGGCCGGCCGGGTCCTTCTCGAATTGCATCATCTGCTCGTAGAAGTACTGGGTGAGAACAAAGCCCTGGGTCATGTCGTGGCGGACGGCGGCCTGGCGGACGGCCTCCATCTTCTGCTGCACGGCCGAGCGCTCGCGCTCGTAGCGGGGCATCTCGCTGCGGTCCACGCCGGCGGGGATCTTGTACTCGGGGATGCCGGTGTCCATAGTGCGCGCCTCGATGGCCTTGATCAGACACTCGATGGTCAGCGGCACGGTGTCGGAGCGGTAGCGGAACTCGAGCGGCGCCTCGCGGATCTCCTTCAGAATGGGCTGGGCGCGGTCGATGGCGGTGGCGTGGGAAAACAGGAGCGGCTCGATGGTGTAGTGCAGGTAGGTGTGGCGGACGTCGTTGATGCGGATCTTGCCGGCCGCGGGGGAAACCACCACGACGTAGTCGCTGCCGTAGATGCGGGCGTTGGTGGCCAGCGGCGAGAGCTGCGGCTCGATGACCACGATGAAGCGCCGGCCGTCGTAGGTGGAAGCCGGCATCTTCAGGTAGAGGTTGGTGCCCACGATCATCTGGGAGAGGGAGTCGTGAATCTGGTCGGCCTCCTGGTCGTAGATGCGGTGCACGGCCAGCCATATGCCGTGCAGGTCCAGGGCGGCGGCAAAGTCGCGCAGCAGGGGAACGATCTCGACCACCTGCGTGGAGTCGGGCGGCATCTCGGTCAGCTCGACCGAGGTCTCAAGCTCGGGAGGCGGTGTAAGGTAAAGCGCCAGGGAGATGTATTGCGCAATGTCGCGCTCGCCGCCGGAGACGCGGTGCTGGGCCATATAGAGGCAAACCTTGTCGCGGCTGGCGCGGGCGGCCTCGCTCTTGAGCAGGGCCTGGGCCACCTCGTCGCGGATGCGCTTGCGCACCGGCTCGCTCTGGTCCAGCCCCTCGTCGTAACCGCAGGCATTGAGCGCGGCGGCCATGAGGAAGACCGGCTCCGAGCTGACCAGCGAGATGGTGGGGCCGGCGGGATCGACCAGCGAAGGCGCCTTCTCCTGCGCATAGACCGGCCCGGAGGACGAGCTCTGGTTCTTTGCCTGCGCCGGAACGGAATCGGCCTGGGCGCGCAGCGCCGGAAGCTGGAGAGAAAAGAGTGCTGCCCCGAGAAGGGCGGAAACGGAAAGTGCTCTGAATGTCATGAAAGACCCTGCCTTGAAGTCTAGTTAGACGCACGGGGCGGGTCAAACGGGAGGGATGCCGCGTGCGGGCAGTTGGGAGCTGGCCGGATCAGCTTCCCGGCTGGCGCGGGACGGCCGGCGCCGGCACGTTTGCGGCCCGGACGCGGACGATTATCCGCCGGTAGCTGGTCAATTGTGGCTCGCCCTCGCCGGTGACCTCAAGAATGATGTGGGCGACGCCCTCGCCGCGGCAGGGGATAAGGCCGGGAATCCACGCCGGCCGGCAGGGCGATTTGATCCGGACCCCGGTGCGCGGCTCCGCGGGGTTGAGGACCGTCACGTCGGCCCCTTGCGTCCCGTCGAGGCCTGCTTCGGGGTAGAACCACCACTTGTAATGGAGCCCGCGGCCGTCCGGGTCGCGGGAGCCGGCCGCGTCGAGTACGATCGTCTCCCCGAACTGGGCTTCCATCTCCACCGGGGCCGTGCCCGGCGCGCCGTTCACCACCAGCAGCGGATTGTGGCTGGCATGGGCAAAGTCCTTCACCGTCCAGTCCATGCGGGCGGCAAAGTCGTTCTGGAAGGCCTGCCGCCAGCGCCAGATACTGGCCTGGTCGGAGACGTGCTCGCGGCCGTCCATGCCCGCCACCGCATCCTGCGAGGTGGTGCGGCGGAACTCGTCGCCGCCCTGCGTCCAGATAAGATGGGTCTCGCCGGGGGGCTGGCGGTAGACGTAGCGGCCGCCCCAGCCGCCCCAGTCGGGCCGGCGGTAGGCATTGAGCCCGTTGTCGATCAGCCCCAGATACGACGGCGTGTCGCCCTCCATGATGATGAGGAATTGCGGATAGACCTTGCCCAGCGGCCCTTTGGCGCGGATGTTGGCGTCGAGCCACTCGTTGGTGACGGTGGAGAAATCGGCGCCCTCGCCGTTGCGGTAGAAACGGTCGCCGCTGATGCCGGTCCAGGTGGCGTAGTAGTAGTCGGCGCCGTCCTGGGTGCTGGGCATGACGATGTAAAAGAGGCTGGGGAATTCGCGGCGAATCCACGCGCCAGCGTCGTCCTGGTCGGAGATGGAGTAGACGCGGAGGCGGGCTACGATGCGGGCGGTCTGCTCCGGCGTGTGCGCGGCGCGCAGGTCCTGGAGTGCCTGGGCCAGCGTGTTGGCGCCGCCCCAGTGGCAGATCCACAGTGGACGCTCGTCCTCGCGCTCCATGGCGCTGCGCAGCGCCTTCGCGCCGGCCGAGGCCTTCCCAGGTCCGGTCGATGCCATGCCGTAGCCGGGCTGGCCGGAGAAGACGCGGGCGTCGAGCTCGGCCGTCTCGGGCCAGCCTTTCGCGTGCAGCAGCAGGTTCCGCCGCACCTGGCCGTAGGCGGCGATCAGCGCGTGCATCGTCTCCGCGTGGGTGGAGTTCTTCTGCCAGGTGGAGGTGGTGGCGACGATGGTCTCCAGATCGAGCTCGTTCGAGTAGAGCAGCAGGCGGACAAACGACATCTGGTCGTCGGGCTCGTTGCCGATGTCGCTGAGGATGGCCACGCGCGGATGGCCGGCGAAGCGGTCAACGGGCTGCGGCTGCGGTTGCGG
>JBAVMZ010000313.1:0-13218 GCA_049690595.1 Occallatibacter sp.
CTCCAGGCCTTTGCCCTCTGCCGCGGCCGCGCGGAGCTCAAGGACCTGCGCTTCCGCGTGGCCGGCGTGGCCGAGCGCTACCATGCCGTCTTTCGCGCCGAGGCCGACCGGCTGGGCATCGGTGCCGCGGTCGATTTCGAAAACTACCTTTCAGAGGACGCGATGCGGCGGCTCTACGCCGGGGCGAGCCTCTTCCTGATGCCTTCGCTCGCCGAGGGCTTCGGAATCCCCGTGCTGGAGGCGATGGCCACCGGAGTTCCTGTGGCGTCGAGCAACGCCGGCAGCCTTCCGGAAGTGGGCGGCGAAGCGGCGCGGTACTTCGACCCGGCCTCAGTGGAGGCCATGGCGGATGCCATGAGCGACGTGCTGGTCAACGCCGGCCTGCGCCGGGCGACGATCGAGGCCGGCCGCATCCAGGCGCGGAGCTTTCATCCCGATTCGGTGCGCGCGCGGATCGACGCCCTGTGGGCCGAGATCGAATCCCTCGCACAGCCGGAGGCCGCGCAATGAGCCGCAAACGCATCCTGGTGCTCACGCCGCGCTTCCCGCACCCGGCCATCGGCGGCGACAGGCTGCGCATCCTGCACATCTGCCGCGCGCTCGCCACCCGCTTCGATCTCACCCTCCTGAGCCTCTGCGAGACGCGCGAAGAGATGCAACTGGAACCGGACGACGGGCTCTTCGGCTCCATCGAGCGCGTCCACCTGCCGCGCTGGCGCTCGTACTGGAACACCGCGCTGGCCCTGCCCGGCGCGCGGCCTCTGCAACTGGCCTACTACGATTCGCCCGCCTTCCGCCGCAAGCTCGCGGAACTCCATCCGCGGCACGATCTGACCCTGGCCCACCTGATCCGCACCGGCCAATACGTCGAGCGCCTCGGCGGCAGGCGCATCCTGGAGATGACCGACGCCATCAGCATGAACTACGCGCGCATGCGCGAGCTGCGCGGCGGCGGAGGCTGGAAGAAGTGGGTCTACACGCTGGAGCAAAAGCGGCTGAAGCGCTACGAACTGGAGACGGTCGACCGCTTCGACCGCATCTGGCTCACCTCGCGCGCGGATCGCCTCTTCCTCGACCCGCAGCAGCGACGGCCCATCGACGTGATTCCCAACGGCGCCGATCTCTCAGTGCTGCCCTGGCGCGCGCCCGCGGCCGATGCGCGCGTCATCGTCTTCATCGCCAACATGGTCAGCCTGCAGAACCAGGACGCCTGCCAGTTCTTCATCGAGCAGATTCTGCCCCAGGTGCGCAGCCACGCCGACGTGGTCTTCCGCATCGTCGGCAATGCACCGGAGGCGGTCGCGCAGCGGTTCCGCGGGATCGACGGTGTGCAGTTGACCGGGCGCGTCGAGCGCATCGAGGAGGGTGTGGGCGGCGCCTTCTGTGGGGTCTGCCCGGTGCGGGCCGGCGCCGGCATTCAGAACAAGGTGCTCGAATACCTGGCGCTCGGGCTGCCCTGCGTCAGCTCTCGCGTGGGCCTGGGCGGCGTGGAAGCCGAGCCCGGCGCGGAGGTGCTGGCGTACGACACTCCGGAGGAAGCGGCCGCGCAAATCCTCGAACTGCATCGCGATGCGGGGCTGCGGCTGCGCCTGGCTCAGGCTGGCCGCGCGCTGGTCGAGCGCCGGTACGACTGGCAGAGCGTCTACCGCGCCTTCGTCGACTCCTGCCTGGCCACAGGCATCGAGCGAGACTGAGGACCGGCAGAGGCTGAAACGAAAAAGCCGGGCCGGAGCGCATGCCCCGGCCCGGCCACCTGATGCAACGCTACTTGAGGATGCTGATCGCCGCCGAACCCAGCGCAAGCTGCGAGAACAACTGCGACCACTCGATGAAGTTGCGCATCGCCGCAGGGCGGAAGGTCTTCTCCGGCACCACGATGGTGTCGCCCGGGTTAATGGCAAGGTTGTTGAACGAGCTGTCCCACAGGCCGTTCTGGATGGCGCGCGCCGCCACCGAGCCGTTGGCGCGGATGATGAACATATGGCGCCGGTCGGCGTCGCGATTCGGCCCGCCGGCCTGCTGCAGGTACGAGCCCACCCGCCGCCGCGCGGCAAAGAGGAAGGAGTTCTGGTCGTAGACGGCGCCCACCACGTTCACGTTGGCCGGAACCGGAGGCACGACCAGCCGGTCGCCATCTTCCAGCTCGATGTCTGGAATGCTTCCCAACCCCGCGCTGTTGGGCGTGAACCCCAGCACCAGCCGGCCGGTGGCGTGAATCTCCTTGAGCCGCGCCAGGATTGCCTGTTCGCTGGCTGCAGCGCCCCCCTCGGCGTTCGCTCCGGGAACCGTTGAACTGGCCGCGGAGGCTGCCACGGCCAGGTTGCCGCGCTGGATGTCCATGTCCAGCTTCTGCACGTACTGATCGATGCGCTCCTGCTGGGCGGCCCGTGACGACTCGCGATAGAACTGCGAGCCGAAGAGGTAAGCCTTGTCGGTAAGCCCGCCGGCGCGCTCCACCACCTGGCGCAGGGTCTCGCCCGGCTTCACGGAGTAGTAGCCGGCGTGGGCGATCTCGCCCTCCATCCGCACCAGCTTGGTTTGCTGCGCCGCCGGAACGCGGATGTCGTCCTGCGAGAAGATGCTCACCACATCCCCGGCTTCCAGCGCGAGGTCCTGCGTGGCGTCGTGTTCCAGCACCAGCTTGCCCAGGTCGAAGGGCAGCAGCACGGTCTTCAGCGTCTCCTTGTCCAGCCGCTCGACGACCGCGTAATTCCAGTCCAGTTCGGCCGCGTGCAACTGCACCTCGGTCCGCGGGGAGTGGATGGGCATCCGCACCGGCGCAACGCCCTGCTCGGCCGCAAGCAGCAGCTCGGAGTTCGTCTGCGCGCCGCCCGGATTCCGCTCCGGCTCAATTCCCTGTCCCTGTCCGGATGCCTGTCCTGCTCCCTGCCCGGGTCCCTCCAAGGAACCGGTCCTCTGCATCTCCTCCGGCGTGCCGGACTGCGGTCCGGCCACTGGCTGCCCCGGCATGACACCGTGCTGCGCGGAGATTTCCGTCCGCCGCGATCGCTTCTCGGCCTGCTGGATCCCAGGCCGGTTCTGGAGGTTGGCGGTCTCGATTTCGGAACGGTCGAGCGTCATGGGGGTGTTGTCCAGCGGCTGGCGAAGCTGCGAGAAGCCGGGCACTGGCTCGAACTCCGGCGCCGGGAAGCCAAGCTGCGCCCGCTTCCACCAGTAGTTCCTGGTCAGCAGCGACTCCTTGTCGGGAATCAACTCGCTGACCTTCATGCCTTCGTGCCAGGAGAAGCGCCCGGGGTTGGCCAGGTTCCCGCGCAGGGTCACCGTCTTGCGGTAGGCCGGCAGGATGGAGTAGACCCGCACCAGGTCGCCGCCCTTCATCGGCGTTCCCAGGCCAGTCGTGTCGTAAGCCACCTCCATCGCCTGACGGTCGTGGTGGCTGTCCATCCGTTCGATCGAGACGCGCCCGGCCTCGGAGATGGAGTTGGCGCCGCCGGCGTGGGTCAGCAACTCGGAGAGCGGTTCGTTCTCCAGCACTTCGTAGATGCCCGGCTTGCGCACGCTGCCCGTAACCGCGGCCAGGGCGCCGGCCGGAGGAATGTAGATCACGTCGGCGGGCAGCAACTTCACGTCCTTCGATTTGTCGCCCCCGAGCAGCAGGCCGTAGAGATCGAACTCGGTAACGGTCTTGCCCGCGCGGCGCAGCTCGATATGGCGCAGCGAACCCTCCACCGCCGGGCCGCCGGACGCAAACAGCGCGTCCACCAGCGTGGAGAGCGAGCTGACGGTGTAGACGCCGGGACGGCGCGCCTGGCCGGTCACATAGACCTGAATGGCGCGGATCTGGCCCACGTCGACGGTGAGATCGAAGTTGCGGTAGACGCGCCCGATGGCCGCGCGCAGATGACCGTCGAGCGCGGAGAACTCCAGTCCAGCCACATGCACCGGGCCCACCTGCGGCAGGTAGATGTCGCCGGCGCGGTCCACGGTCACGTTTGCCTGGAAGTTGACCTGTCCCCAGGCGCGAATGCGCAGCTCGTCGTCGGGCCCGAGGATATAACCCTGCGGAACCGGCGCCATGTCGAGCGGGGAGAAGGTGGAGGGCACGCGGCGGAAGAGATCGGCGCCGAAGATCGGAAGCACCTGGCCCGAGGTGGAGGCGATGAATTTCTGGAACTCGGTCAGCGGCTCGGGAGCAAGCTCGGCGCCCGCACCGGCCCGGCCGTTGTTCGCCTGCGCCTGCATGTCGTTATAGGAGCCCAGGTCGCCGGGGCGCTGGCCAAAGGTCCAGGTGGAGGTGGAGGAGCCCTGCCCGCGCGGGGCAATCGACTGAGACTGCTTCGCGGCGCATTGCGGGTCGGAGGCCGAAAGCGGATTGGTGCAGTCCGGTTGCGTTCCGGTTTGCCCGCCCCCGAAGGAACTCTGCTGCGCGATCAGCTCCGCCGGAAGCACCGCAGCGGCAGAGGCAAGCAGAAGAAGCGATGTAGCCTGAAGGATCCTGAACAACACGGTGGCGGGAGATGGACGAGCGCAGCTAACCCTTGCGCGGGCTTGGGCGCTGGCTTTCTCAACGGAATTCATATGGCACGAGTCTAGCATGGCAAAAGTCAAGCGATGGTCTTGGGCTGCGGGGTCGAAGTCATCCTCAAAACGGGATCGCATCAGTCGGAGGCCGGCTCTGTGGCCGAGTCGCTTCCGTTCATTCTCACCTTGACCGGCGACAGAAAAAGACGAAGGCTCTCCGGCATCCTGCGCAGCTGCGGAACGGTCAACTCAGGAGCGTCCCAGCGGCGGAAGATGGAGCGGAAGATGAGCTGCATATCTGAGGAGAAGGTAGCCTGCGCCATATAGCCGCGGTCCAGCTCCGCCTTGGCCGGCAGAACCACTTCACGATAGTACGTGTCGAGAAGATCTCCAGGAATACCGGCCAGCATTTCCTCCTCGTCGGCAAAGGCAATCGTGGCGGCGCCTGTGATGCCGGGCCGGCACTGGAGGTCCTCCACCTGGTGCTCGGTGAGCTTGGGCCGGGCGCCCACGAGGCTCATGTCGCCGATCAGGATATTGAGCAACTGCGGCAACTCGTCGATCTTCGAGGTGCGCAGAAAGCGGCCGATCGGCGTGAAGGGCTGATTGCGGGAGGTGGTCACGGCGTTTTGGACCCGGCCGCAGGCCATGGTGCGGAACTTGACGATGGTGAAGGGACGTCCGGCGCGGCCGATGCGCTTCTGCAGAAAGAAGGCCGGCCCGCGCGAGGTGAGACGCACCGCCAGAGCCGCGACAAGAATCAACGGCAAGACCAGCGGCAGGGCCAGCACCACCGAGACGACATCGAATGCGCGCTTGCGGCGGGAACGGGACCATGGACTGGCGGGTCTTCGAGCCGGGACGAGCGAGAGCCCACGCGGCCGTCTGTCTCCCGCCGGTTCCTGCCTCCGTTCGCCGCCTGTCAAAAGGGACGGGAGAGAAACGGGCTGCGGAGCCGCCTCGCGAACCTGATGACCAACTGAAACCTCAATCAAACGACCCTCCCAACCAATGAACTCGAGGCCCGGAGCAATGCGGCCTCGCCGGGGTGATGACTGAAACAGGACGGAATCTGGGTGCAAAAACTGTTGGATGTGAAATGACTATGAAAGGTTTACCTGGATGGCACACTATGCGGTACGAAAGACCTATGATTGTGGACTTTAACTATCCCAAATAGGAGGTAATCCCGAAAGCGGAAGATGACCTGGAGACGAAAACCGGCACGGCGTCTCAGGCGCGCAATCGATGTCTGCGCTACATACGGGAGCCGCGGCCGCGAGGCGGAGCGCGCAAGAGCGCGCCAAAAAGAGGAAGGCCGGGCCCGGTGAGAACCGGGTCCGGCCTTGTGACTCCTGTCAGCAGCTTCACTGCTGGTAGTGGAACGACTTGTCCGGGTACGGCGGCGCGGGCGGAACCGGCCGCGGGTCGGCCTGGATCTGCTGCCGGAGCAGCGCCAGGGCAGCATCGAGCTGCGCGTCGCCTCCTGCATAGGTGGCCACGGGCAGGTTGTCCACCACCGTGTCCGGATCGACGCCGTGGCCCTCGATCAGCCACTTTCCATCGGGGCCATAGACTCCATCCTCGGCGGCCGAGGCAATGCCGCCATCGGCCTGCAGCGTATCCCAGCTCAGCCAGATCTCGCCGCCCCAGGTGCGGGTGCCGATCACCTTGCCCAGTCCCAGCCGCTTGAAGCCCTCGCTGAAGGCCTCGCCGTCCGAAGCTGTCTCGTGGTCGCAGAGCACCACCATGTGGCCGCGAAAGGCGTAGTGCATATTCCAGCTCGGGTTGCCGATGCGCGGCTGCCAGTAAAACCATGCCTGGCGCAGCAGCTTCGAGAGCAGCCACGAGTCGATGTTGCCGCCGTGGTTGTGGCGCATGTCGATGATCAGACCTTGCCGGTCGAAGACAGGGTAGAACTCGCGCGCCCACTGGTCCATGTCTCCGGAGCCCATGTTGCGCAGGTGGACGTAGCCGATCTTGCCCTCCGAGGCCTTCTCGACTGCCAGCCGCCGCGTCAGCTCCCACTCGGTATAGCGAAGCTGGCTCTCGTCGCCGGCCTTCATGGGCACGGCCAGCACGTCGCGGATCTCGCCCTTCTCGTTTTTGACGCGCAGCATAACCTGCACGCCGGCCTTGCCGCGCAGGAGAACCCGCTCGTCGGGAACCGTCAGCAGGTCCACGCCGTCGATGCTCACGATGGTCTCGCCGTCCTTGACGCGCGACTCGGGCCGGGCAAGCGGCGGGGCGTTGGCCGGCAGGTCGGGATCGTGCTGGTAGATGTGCTCCACCACGTAGCCGCCCGCCTTCTCGTCGCGGCGCCGGCGCGCGCCAAGGGACGCCAGGTCGACGTGGTCGGCCGACTCGCGCCTGTCGCCGCCCACCACGAAGATGTGCAGCGCCGAGAGCTCGCCTACCATCTGAGCGATCACCTCGTTCAGTTCCTCGCGATCGGCCACGCGGTCTACCAGCGGCAGGTAGCGTTCGCGCATCGCTGGCCAGTCCACGCCGTGCATGTGCCGGTCGTAGAAAAAGTCGCGCTCCAGCCGCCAGGCATCGAGAAAGATGCCACGGAACTCCTCGCGCGGGTAGGTGGCGATGGTCCAGCGCGAAAGATTGATGGCCGCCTTCGCCAGCGCCTTGGCGTCGGAGAGCGACGAGCCCTTGGCGTCGGCGTCGACGATGTAGAAGTCCTCCTTGCGTCCCACCAGCATCTTCTTGCGGTCGGCCGAGATCTCGTAACCGCGGACGTCGCCCATCACCGTGTCAGGCTCGTCGCACTTGTTGGCAATGTCCAGACACTGGAGGGCGATGTGCTCGTAGTTCTCGTCTTTGGCGTCGAGCCAGCAGAGCCGCTTCTCGGCGGCCTGCAGGCTGTCGTAGTTGCCGGCCGGGGCGGGAACCTCGGTCAGCCGCTCGGTCAGACCGTCGAAGTCGATCTTGACCTCCGGCGGTTTCTTCTCGTCCTTCTTTGCGTCCTTCTTCTCGTCTTTCTTGTCGGCGGGCTTCTCCTCCGCCTTCTTGCCTGCGTCGGCCTTGGCGTCTGACTTCTTTACCTCGTCCTTCTTTGCGTCCTCGTTCTTCTTCTCGGCCTCCTTTTCCTTGTCCTTGTCGCTATCCGGGTGCAACTCGTCGGCCGGAAGGAAGGGCGAGCGCAGCCCCGCGGTCAACGCCAGTTCGTAGATCTTCACTGTCCGGTCGAAGTGCGGCTCCGGCTCGCGCGGTCCCCAGGGCGAGTTCACAGTCGTCTTCAGGTTGCGGTCCGAGAGGAAGTAGAGCCACTTGCCGTCCGCGCTCCAGGCCGGGCTGAAGCTGTTGTAGCGGTCGCTGGTCAGCGTCTGCATGGCGCCCGAGCCGGCGTTGAGCAGCCTGATCTGCTGGAACTGGTTGTTTGCCGCCTCGGTGTAGGCCAGCCACTGGCTGTCGGCCGACCAGCGCAGGTCGCCGAAGCCGCCGGTCATCGACTGCGCGATCTTCTTGTCCTGCTTGCTCTTGGTGTCGAAGAGCCAGAGCTGCTGGTCCTTGTCGTGGTGGGCCAGCCAGCGGCCGTCGGGCGAGACCACGCCATCGAAGCGCAGCACCTTCGCGTCGTGGGTCCACTGTTCGCTCGCGCCCTCGCCGTTGGCCGAGTACTTCCAGAACTCGGTTTCTCCGGTCTCGGACGAGACGGCCAGAATGTTCTTGCCGTCGGGCAGGAAGCGCGCCTCGCGATAACGGACGGCCGAGTTGCCGGCCACCTTGACGATGCGGCCGGTCCTGGCCGGCATAGAGAAGACCTCGCCGCGGGCGGTGAAGACGGCCGACGAGCCGTCCGGCGAGATGTGCGCCGCGGTGAGAAACTCAAGTGGCTTCTTCACCCAGTGCTCGCGCATCTGGTCGAAGTCCGAGACCAGCGTGACTGGAATCGGTTCCTCATGGCCGCTCTTCAGGTCGAGCAGCCAGAGGTCGCCGCCGGCGGCGTAGGCGATGCGTCCCTCGGAGAGCGAGGCCGACTGCACGTCGAAGAGCTTCTGGTGGCTCTCCTGCCGTGTGCCGCCGCCGTCCGGAGCCATCGACCAGACGTTCATCACGCCGTCGCGGTCGGTGAGGAAGTAGACGCGCCCGTTCCAGAACATCGGTTGGCGCGAGGCGCCGGGGTAATCGGAGGTGAGCGGAACCGCCTCGCCGTGGCCGTCCCAGCGCCACAGGTTCTCAGCCCAGCCGCCCTTGTACCGCCTGGTGCGGCTGGACTGCGGGTGCCAGCGGGTGAAGAAGAGGCTCTTGCCGTCTTCCGACCAGACAGCCTGCGCGGCCTCGGCCAGCGGCACCACCTCCCGGTTGCCCTTAGCGTCGACAATCACCAGCCGCGTGCCGGGCAGCGTCGAGTAACGGCCGGTGGAGACCATCAGCCTGCCGTCGGGGGTCCAACCGGCCGGACTGCCGTCCCCGTTCCAGGTCATCCGTTTGGGCAGGCCGCCCTGGACGGGCATGGTGTAGACCTCGGCCGGACCTTCGTAGTCGGCCTCGAAGGCAAGGGTCTTGCCGTCGGGAGAGATCGTGGCGCGGGCTTCGATGCCCGGCGCGGTGGTCAGCCGCTGCGCAGCGCCACCGTGAACGCTCGCCGTCCACAGGTCGCCTTCCGAGGTGAAGACAAGGGTCTCGCCGCTCAGGGCCGGATAGCGGTAGTAGCCGTGGCGCGAGAGTTCAGCCTCCGTGGCGAGGGCTGGTAGAGAGGCAAAACAGGAGGAGACGAAGGCGGCGGCCAGGGCCGCGCTGCGCAGGATGCGAGTGGCGATCATGGACGAGAAACTCCCTTCCGAGGTGAAGCGGAACGGCACGGAGCCGGCTGGCGTTAAGGACAGAAGCGGCCGGTGCGCGAAGGACGCACGGATCCCGCCGCACCGGATTAGGCTACGAGGATACTACGCCGGGCGGCGCGGGAAAGTTGCAGGCGGTGTTCCTCGATAGAGCCGTCTTGAGGCGAAGCCCAGCGCCATGGCGAAAGAGCCTTCGTCGGGACCGTGGGCAATCGCGGCGAACAAATCAGAGGGTCAATAAACCTAAGTCTGCTATACTCAACTTGGTAGAGGGTCAGCCATGAAGCAATACCGGCAAAAGCGCGGATGGATCCTGATTGCGGCCATCGCAATCGGCATCGCGCTGCTGTGCCTGTTGGCCGCGAGCACCCACTCCGGGAGCGGCGCCGCCTGGCTCGCCATCGTGCCGCTGCTCTTTGCCGGCGTGATTTCGCCCCGGAGCCTCTTTGCCCCGCTGGCCTTCGCCTACGCGGGCCGCACCCCCGACGCTCCGGCCCTGCCCGCGTCCTTCCAGCGCCCGCCACCCTTCCGGCTCGTCTAGGGAACCTCTGAACAACAGGCAAAAGGCGAGAAAGACATCCCTCAGGGGCTGAGGCCCGACTCATTCTACGGGCTTTATCGGCACGGATGAAGCCGCGCCCTTTCAAAACCTGAGCGATTCAGAGGCTCCCTAGCCCCATCCAAATCTGGTCCGACGCCGAGCTCCGCTTCCGGCAACTCAGTACCTCGGGCCTGGTCCTGGCGAACTCCTGTCCGCAATCTCGAGAAGGGTGAGTATGAGTGCCAATGCCATCTATGCCTGGTGCATCTTTGCCGGGATGCTTCCTTTCCTTTCCATCGTTGTCATTGTCGTTCACTACTGTCTGTTCGGCGTTCGGCGGCCCGGCGGCGTGGGGGGAAGGCGCAGGTTCGCCTTCGGCTCCGCCCGGTTTGTGCTGGGAATGGCATTTCAATTCCTGCAGGTTCTCTACCAGCCCAGCGTGGCCTATGCGGTTGAGGCAAAGCTGGACGATAAGGCCGACGAGGACGATACGGGCGACCCCGAGAGCCTCAAGAAGCAACTGAGCCGGCAACTGAGGCGGATTCGGCGCGGCGAGCGGGTGGAGCGGTTGGTATTGCGGCTCTGAGTGGGCGTGGGGCGCCGACGCGCCGGCAAGCGAGCCCGGTCCGGGCCGCTCATACCATCACCATTTACACTGGTACCGGAGACCCCCGTGTTTTTCGATAAGGTACTGACCAAGATCTTTGGCACCGCCAACGAGCGGCTGCTCAAGCGGCTGATGCCCGTGGTGACCGCCATCAACGGCCTCGAGGCCGAGATCCAGAAGCTCACGGACGAGCAGTTGCGCGCCAGGACGCTGGAGTTCCGCGCCCAGATTGCCCGCCGGCTGGAAGGCATCACCGACGCCGACGAGAAGAAGAGGGCCGAGCGGGAGGCGCTGGATGCAATTCTTCCCGAGGCCTTTGCCGTGGTGCGCGAGGCTGGTTGGCGCTCGGTGAAGATGCGCCACTTCGACGTACAGTTGATCGGCGGCATGGTGCTCCACCAGGGCAAAATCAGCGAAATGCGGACCGGCGAAGGCAAAACGCTGGTGGCCACGCTGGCCTGCTACCTGAACGCGCTGGCCGGTCACGGCGTGCACGTGGTCACCGTCAATGACTACCTGGCCAAGCGCGACGCCGAGTGGATGGGCAAGATCTACGAGTTTCTGGGCCTGACCGTCGGCGTCATCGTTCACGATCTGGACGACAACGAGCGCCGCGCCGCCTACGCGGCCGACATCACCTACGGCACGAACAACGAGTTCGGCTTTGACTACCTGCGCGACAACATGAAATTTGAGATAAAAGACTGCGTACAGCGCGGGCACTACTTTGCCATCGTGGACGAAGTCGACTCGATTCTCATCGACGAAGCGCGTACGCCGCTGATCATCTCAGGCCCCACCGACCAGACCACCGACAAGTACGCGCGCGCCCGGCAGATCATGCCGAAGCTGGAGCTGGGCGAGGAGATCGAGCACACCGACCTGAAGCGGCAGGCCGAGCTGGGCCTGAATCTGCGCGAAGGCGAGAAGTACCTGACCGGCGACTACATCGTGGACGAGAAGCACCGGACGATCGGCGTGACCGACCAGGGCTGGGAGACGATCGAAAGGCTACTCGGCATCGGCAACATTGCCGACGCGGAGAACTGGGAACTGAAGCACTACGTCGAGACCGCGATCAAAGCGCACGCGCTCTACAAACGCGACGTCGACTACGTGGTCAAGGACGGCGAAGTGATCATCGTGGACACCTTCACCGGCCGCCTGATGCCCGGCCGCCGCTGGAGCGACGGCCTGCACCAGTCCATCGAGGCCAAGGAAGGCGTGGTCATCCGCAAGGAAGACCAGACGCTGGCGACGATCACCTTCCAGAACTACTTCCGCCTCTACCAGAAGCTGAGCGGCATGACCGGCACGGCCGAGACCGAAGCCGCCGAGTTCGAGAAGATCTACAAGCTCGAGATCGTCGTCATCCCCACCAACATGCCGATGCTGCGCATCGAGAATGCCGACGTGGTCTACCGCACCGAGAAGGAAAAGTACAAGGCGGTGGCCGACGACATTGCGCAGTTGCACGAGAGCCGGCAGCCGGTGCTGGTGGGCACCACGTCAATCGAGAAGTCGGAACGTCTGTCGGCTACGCTGGCGCGCAAGGGAGTCCGCCACGTGGTACTGAACGCCAAGTTCCACGAGCGCGAAGCCGAGATCGTGGCCCAGGCCGGGCGGCTGGGCATGGTGACCATCGCCACTAACATGGCCGGCCGCGGCACCGACATCCTGCTCGGCGGCAACCCCGACTTCATGACCCGCAAGCAGTTGGTGGATCAGAAGAAGGCGCGCGCCATCAGCGTTGCCGAGGGCGCCATCAACCCAATGGCTCCGGCGGGCTTCTTGCGCTTCTACTACCAGGGCCAGGAGTTCGAGGTCTCCGAAGGCGAGTGGGCCGAGGCGAACAAGGTCCACGCCGAAGCGGCGCGCCAGGAGCACGAGCAGGTGATCGCCACCGGCGGCCTCTTTATTCTGGGCACCGAGCGGCACGAGTCCCGCCGCATCGACAACCAGCTTCGCGGCCGCGCCGGCCGCCAGGGCGACCCCGGCGCCTCGCGCTTCTACCTCTCGCTCGAAGACGACCTGATGCGCATCTTCGCCAAGCAGTGGGTCTCCACGCTGCTGGAGCGGCTGGGCATGGAAGAGGGCGTGCCCATCGAGTCGCGCATGATCTCCAAGCGGATTGAAGGCGCGCAGAAGGCCGTGGAAGCGCAGAACTTCGAAAGCCGCAAGCACCTGCTCGAGTATGACGACGTGATGAACAAGCAGCGCGAAGCGGTCTACGGACTGCGCCGCCAACTGCTGGAAGGCGTCGACCAGCGCGAGCTGATTCTGGAAGATTACGTCGGCGGGATCCTCAGTACCGCGCTTGACGAGTTTGCCGGCGAGAGGGTGCGCCAGGACCAGTGGAACGTGAAAGGGCTGGAAGAGCGGCTGGTGGGCAACTTCGGCCTCAGCCTGCAGGCCGCGAGCATAAAGCCGGCGGAACTGGCCCGCCACGAGCTGGGCGAGACCATCTTCGAGCGGCTCAAGGCGCAGTACGAGAAGAAGGAGCACCTGCTCGGCGCCGAGCAGATGCGTTACCACGAGCGGATGGTGATGCTCAGCGTCATCGACGGCCTGTGGAAAGACCACCTGCTGGCGATGGACCACCTGAAGGAAGGCATCAACCTGCGCGGCTACGCGCAGCGCGACCCGCTGGTCGAATACAAGCGCGAATCCTTCGACATGTTCGAGGCCATGATGCTGAAGTTCCAGGAAGATACCTGCCGCTATCTCTTCCGGATGCAGATTCTGGGCCCCGACGGCCAGCCGCTGGACGGCCCGCCGCAGCCGCGCCGCAC
>JBAVMZ010000314.1:0-1896 GCA_049690595.1 Occallatibacter sp.
GAGGAGAAGCAAGGCACGGCGCCATCTCTGCTGCGGCGAAGTGAAGCGCGAAACGAGATCGGAGCAATGGGAGGCGAGAGGTGATGGGAGGCGCGGGAGCGGCGATGGTTGTGCCCTTCGAGTACCCACCGCTGCCCGCTGCGGCTGTGCCGGAGCTCTGGAGGGGATGGGACGAGGAAGAGCCGCCTGGAGTTGGGCAGGCCGAAGAGGCCGCGGCGACCGAGCACGCCCCGCAGAGCGCGACCGGCTCCGCAGAAGCCGAACTGCGCGCCGAGATGGAGGGCCGGCTCGCCGAGGAGACGGCCCGGGCCTTCGAGGCTGGCCGCGCGCAGGGTCGCGAGGAGGGCCGCCAGGGCGAGCACGAGAAGCTGGCCGCTGCGCTGGCCGCCGCCGAAAAGCAGCGCCTGCGCCAGGCCGCGGATCTGCTCGAGTCCTTTACGCGGGAGCGGGACCGTTACCTGGAGCGGGTCGAGCACGAGGTGGTCGGGCTGGCGCTGGCCGTCGCGGCGCGCATTCTGCGACGCGAGGCGCAGATGGACCCGCTGCTGCTGACCGGGGCGGTGCGCGTGGCGCTGGGTCAGTTGGGCTCGTCGACCCGGGTGCGGCTGCGCGTGCCCGAGGCCGATCTGGCCCTGTGGCAGGAGGCGATCGCCCTGCTGCCCGGCCTTGCCATCAAGCCCGAGGTCGAGGCCGGCGAGGGGATGCGCGTGGGCGAATGCACTCTCGAAAGCGAGCTGGGAACGGTGGACCTGGGGATACGGGCGCAACTGGGCGAGATCGAGCGCGGCTTCTTCGACCGGGCGGTTGGTTGGCGCAGCGGCGGCGAGGCGGCCACGGCCAGCGCGCGGGAGCCCCGGCCATGAGCGAATTGCTCGCTCGCTACCGGGCGCGGCTCGGCCGCGCGCAACCCTGGCGCTGGCGCGGCGCCGTCCTCGAATCGGTAGGCCAGACGATTGAAAGTTTGGGTCCCCCGGCCTCGGTGGGCGAGTGCTGCGAGATTGCCGACCGCGAGGGCCGCGCGCACCTGGCCGAGGTGATCGGCTTCCGCGGCGGGCATGTGCTTTCGATGCCGGTCGAGAGCACCGAGGGAATCCGCTACGGCGACACGGTGGCGGCGCTTGGTTACGGCGCCTCGCTCGAGGCCGGCCCCTCGCTGATGGGCCGGGTGCTGAACGCGCTGGGGGAGCCGATCGACGGCGGGCGCCGGCTGGGGGCCGGCCACTCGCTGCCGATCGAAGGCGTGGTGCGGTCGCCGCTGGACCGGACGCCGATCCGCGCGCCGCTCGGCACCGGCATCCGCGTGCTGGACGCGCTGCTGACCGTGGGCCGTGGGCAGCGGGTGGGCATCTTCGGCGGCTCGGGGGTAGGCAAGAGCACCCTGATCGGGATGATGACGCGCTCGACCGAGGCCGATGTCACGGTGGTGGGCCTGGTGGGCGAGCGCGGGCGGGAGGTGGGCGAGTTCCTCGAGGACTCGCTCGGCGTCGAGGGCCGCAAGCGCTCGGTGGTGGTGGTCTCGACCAGCGACCAGTCGCCACTGATGCGGATGCGGGCCGCGCTGGGGGCGACGACGATCGCCGAGTACTTTGCCGCCCAGGGCCGGCAAGTCCTGCTGGTTCTGGACTCGCTGACGCGCTTTGCCATGGCGGCGCGCGAGATTGGATTGGCGGCGGGCGAGCCGCCGACCAATAAGGGGTATACGCCCAGCGTCTTCACCCGGCTGGCCAGGCTGGTCGAGCGGACGGGCCAGTTCCGTACCGGCTCGATCACCGCTTTCTACACGGTGCTGATGGAGGGCGACGATCAACAGGACCCGCTGGTCGACGCCGTCCGCTCGCTGCTCGACGGCCACGTCGTGCTCTCTCGCGCGCTGGCCGCCGAGGGCTGGTACCCGCC
>JBAVMZ010000315.1:0-2392 GCA_049690595.1 Occallatibacter sp.
CCCCCCAGCCGCTGGCTCTGCCCGTCCTCGGCAACGCCGCCAGCGCCCATCAGTGGGCCGCCCAGGTCAGCCGCCGCACCGGTTACCGCGCCCCCCTCTCGGCCGAAAACAGCCGCAAAATCGACAACGTGCTGCTCCATCGCATCTGGGGCCCGCTGCTCTTTCTCCTCGTCGTCGTCGGCGTCTTCGAGGTGGTCTTCTCCATCGGCCAGCCGCTCTCCGACCTCTCCGGCGATCTGCTCGCCCGCATGGGCGACCTGGTCCGTCCCCTGTTCCCCGCCGGCTGGCTCCAATCCCTGCTCCTCGACGGCGCCTGGAAGGGCATCTCCTCCGTGCTCGTCTTCCTGCCCCAGATCCTCATCCTCTTTCTTTTCATCGGCATCCTCGAGGACTCCGGCTACCTCTCCCGCGCCGCGCTCATCGCCGACCGCGTCATGCGCACCATCGGCCTCAACGGCAAGGCCTTCATCCCGCTCCTCTCGGCCTACGCCTGCGCCGTCCCCGCCATCATGGCCACGCGCACCATCGAGAACAAGCGCGACCGCCTGGCCACCATCCTGGTCACCCCCTTCATGACCTGCTCGGCGCGCCTGCCGGTCTACATGCTCCTGATCGCCGCCTTCATCCCAAACACCGCCTACCTGCACGGCTTCCTCGGCCTGCGCACGCTGACCATGCTCGGCTTGTACCTGGCCGGCTTTGTCGCCGCCTTCACCACCGCGCGCCTGCTCAAGAGCTCCATCCTCAGGTCCAGCGACACGCCCTTCATCCTCGAGTTGCCCCAGTACCGCATGCCCACCCTGCGCTCGCTCGCCATGCGCCTCGTGGACCGCGCCAGCATCTTCCTGCGCCAGGCCGGCACCGTCATCCTCTCCGTCACTCTCGCGCTCTGGATCCTCGCCCATCTCCCCGTCGGCCGCACGCCCGCCGGCATCCTCGCCGCTCCCCAGCTCGCCGACTCCCTCATCGGCCGCGTCGGTCACTTCATCGAGCCCGCCATCGCACCCCTCGGCTTCAACTGGAAGATCGGCATCGGCCTCGTCTCCAGCGTCCTCGCCCGCGAGGTCATGGTCTCCACCATGGGCACCCTCTACGGCGCAGACCCCGCGACGCACGCAGAGGGCCTGCAAACCGCCCTCCACCACGACATGACCCTCGGCGGCGCGCTGGCCCTCATGATCTTCTTCGCCTTCGCCATGCAGTGCACCTCCACCATGGCCGTCGTCCGCCGCGAAACTAACAGTTGGAAATGGCCAGCCGTCCAGTTCGTCTATATGCTCGCCATGGCCTGGATCGCCGCCTTCGCCGTCAACCATCTGGTCACCGCCTTCGTCCACTGACGGGCGGCTTGCGTCCTGCCCGTACCCACCAGCCTGCGGAAAGACCCCACGGAACGCACGAATTGAAGGGTACCGGCGCGAGGCACGAATTGAAGGGTACCGGCGCAAGGCACGAATTGAAGGGTACGGGCTTCAGCCCGTACGCATAAGCCCAATAGAAACAGCGTGGCTTCAGCCACCGAGGGAATGGGAAGCAGGGCCAAACTACCAAATCTGGCACTCTTCCCCAGCCTCTTCAGCCCAAAAGCACCTAATTGCAAACGACGGGCCTCCGCCCCTGAGGACTGCTTTTCAACAAGTTGGTCTCTTTCCACCGACCGCCACCCTCTTCCCCTCCCGCCCAGCCCTGCCGCTACAATGTGTGCGTACTCCCACCCCTGGCAAAAAGGTGCCAGCCCGAATGCGCAACCCCGTCTCCGCTCTATCCGCCCTCCTCCTCCTGCTTCCGTTCTCCGCCGCCGCCCAGCCTCCCGCCAACCCACTGACCACCGCCTGGCGCGACGGCCATTTTCAGGTGGACTTCCCCGGCGTAGTCGGCCGCTCTGACCTCGTCCTTCAGCGTCCGAATCTCGATCCTGCCGAGGCCATGCCCCTCGGCAACGGCAACCTCGGCGTAGCCGTCTGGTCGGAAAACGGCCTCACCGCCCAGCTCAATCGCAACGACACCATGCCCGGCCGCCTCTCCGCGGGGCAGATCGTCCTCCCCGGCCTCGCCACCCTCTCGCATGGCAAGGGCTACTCCGCCCGCCTCGACCTCTACCACGGCGAATTTCGCGAGCAGGGCGGCGGCCTTGCGGTCACCTGCTTTGTCGAGCCCGAAACCGACGCCCTGATCATCGACGTAACCGGCGCCAACCCCGGCAACCAGCAGACCGTGCTCCTCAAGCTCTGGGCGCCGCGCACGCCCCACGCTGCGGTCAGCGGCCCCATCGGCCTCCTCGCCGAATCCTGGCTCGACGACAAGAACCCCGGCGCCTCTGGCCGCGCCTTCGGCTCGCTCGCCGCCCTCACCGCCGAGGGCCGCGATGTCTCCGCGGCGGTCACCGATCCCC
>JBAVMZ010000316.1:0-6853 GCA_049690595.1 Occallatibacter sp.
CTGTCTTCCTGTGATTCACAGTCAACTCGAATATAAGTATCATGGAATCAATTGAGTACGACTTGCCGCTGTTAACTCGTCCGTTAACAAAAACCCCGTTTTTTGGCAAAGAAGGCCCCTTTTTTGACCGAAAACCCGCCCTGTTTTGCCCGAATTGCTCGCGCCGGAACCTGCTCGCTTGTGAGAAATGCGGGCATGCCTGTCCGCATCCTCGATCGGAGAACCGGAAGGAGGATATTCGAGGACTCGGTAGCCTTGGGCGATTTCAGAATTGATCTCGCATACGCTCCCGATGGCAGCCTGTTGCTGAACTATATGCCCGGAAGCGATGGACTCAAGTGGCATTTTCCTCAAGAAAATGCCACCTTGCACCATTCCAGCAAGGGCACGGGAATTCTGGAACCGGTCTACGCTGAAGCAATCAGGCGGCCGCCTATCCCGATCGTTCACCGACCATCCGAGCCACAACCCCGGGGGACGCCTCGTCCTGATCGCCTGCTTTGCGGTCAGGGTGGGAAACGCGCTCTCGCCGCCTTGGATGCCTGGTGGAACCCGGCGACGCACCCGGCAGTGGAACTTCGCACGTGAATTCCTCGTAACTCCGTGGTACGCTGTGCCTCGGAAAGGCTTCAATATGCGCGCCATCTCCGCTGTCGATTCCGTTTCGCTTGCCGTTCAACGTACCCGGGATTTCCTCTTCCGGCCGTTCAACTGGGCAACCTACCTGAAGCTCGGCCTGGTCGCGATCGTCACCGAAGGCGTGGGGAGTAACTTCCGTTCCAACATCGGCGGCAGACATCCAGGACAGCCGTCCGGGCACGGACCGATGATCTATTCGCCCTCCGACATCCCCGCGGCCTGGATCGCGGCGGCAGTGGCGGCCATCCTGCTCGTCGTCATCGTCTCGCTTTTCATCGGCTATCTTGTCACGCGTCTGCGCTTTGCCTACTTCCATTGCCTCATCCACAACACCACCGAGATTCGCCCGGGCTGGCGCCTTTATCGGGACCAGGCGACGCGCTTCTTCTGGCTGAATGTCGTGGTGGGCTTCTGTTTTCTGCTCCTGGTGGTCTTGGCCGCGCTGCCCTTCGTCGCCGGGTTCTGGCGCCTGTTTCACGAGATGTCTTCGGGAGGCCATCCCGATATCGGATTGATACTTGCCCTGGTGTTGCCGCTGCTTCCGGTGATCCTTCTGCTCGCGCTGCTGGGCGTTCTGACGGACCTGGTCCTGCGCGACGGTTTGCTGCCGCATTACGCGCTGGACGATGCCACCGCCGGCGAGGCATGGACCGAGGTCTGGGCGCGTATCCGGGCCGAGAAGCGGCAGTTCGTCGTTTACGCTCTGCTGCGCGTAGTGTTGCCGGCGATTGCCATGGTCGGCGTATTTGCAGTGCTGCTCCTGCCGGGGCTTATGGTGGCCGGCGCAGCCGCCGCGATCGAGTACGGCATTCACTCCGCTTTTGCCCATGCCTCCGGCGCATCCACGCTGGTCGGCATCGTTCTCCAGGTCTTTTTCGGCGTGCTTGCCTTCGGCTTCGCGATGCTATTGAGCATCTGTGTGGGCGGGCCTGTGAGCACGGGGATCCGGGAGTACGCGCTCACGTTCTATGGCGGCCGCTACCAGGCGCTTGGAGAGATGCTCGACCCGCCCGCTCCGCCGCTGCCTGCCCCGCCGGGCGCTCCCCGTTTTGCCTGACGCGCGCAGCCGGCCCAAAAGCGCTCCAGGGCAATCGTAGGCAGGGGTGCACCACCGGCAGCGGTTTTGAAAGGGCACAGCTTCACCCGTGCCGGCCGAACGGGCAAGATGGTCGCGGCTTTGGCCCCTGGGGGACGCTTTTTGTTATGCCAGACCATTCCTCAGGGGCCAAAAGCCCACGAGTTCTTCCGCGGCCTTTACAATCGCCCCCATGGCCACGCTCCGGCGCAGCGCTCTGGTTTCCGTACTGTTTACGCTCTTCGGGGGACCGGGAATCGTGCTGGCCGCGCTTCCCTTCTGGATTACGCGTTTCCGCATTCCGGCCGGCGAGCCTGCCTGGCAGCGCGCGGTGGCCTGGTTGGTGATTGCCGCCGGGTTGGCGCCGCTGCTGGAGTCGATAGTCCGATTTGTGGTGGTGGGCCGGGGGACGCTCGTGCCCAGTGTGCCCACCGAACGGCTGGTGGTGAGCGGCCTCTATCGTTGGGTGCGCAACCCGATGTACGCAGGCAACCTGCTGACGCTGGCGGGCGAGACGCTTCTGTCCCGAAGCTGGAGCCTGGCGCTCTATACGGCGCTGGTCGCGCTGGGATTCGACCTCTTCATCCGGCGCTACGAAGAGCCGACGCTCACCCGGCGCCACCCGGCCGATTATCGGCGCTACCGTGCCCAGGTCCCGCGCTGGCTGCCGCGCCGCCGGCCTTTCCGCGCGGAGTGAGCCGCCGCGGTCAGGAACCTTTTTCGGCTGCGCAGTGTCGAAACAAGAGTGGGCCTTGAGCGCAAGGCGCGCCAGCGAACGTGTACCCTTGAATCTGGAGTCTCAGTCTTGAAGTCATCGATACGCACCTTTTGTGTTCTGGCCTGCGCGGTGCTGCTGGCCGCCAATGCAGCGCGCGCGGCAGCCCAGACAGCGCCGCCCACCACCGCGGAAAAGAAGAGCGCCACCCATCTTGTTCTGCCGCCGGTTCCCAAGGCGCTGCTGCCCGAGGCGCTCTCCGGCTGGGTGGCCACTGCGGCGCCTAAGAAGCTGACTGACGCTGCAACCGCCGACCCGGCAAACCCGGCGGCGATGAAGGAGTATGGCTTCACCGACGGCGCCCAGGCCGATTACAAGCGCGGCGGCGAGACGCTGAACCTGCGCGCGCTGCGCTTTGGGGATTCGAGCGGCGCCTACGGGGCCTACACGTTTTACCGGCAAAACGGCTGGCCCAAGGAACAGATCGGCACCGGCGCCACCTCGAACAAGAACCGCGTGCTTTTCTGGGTGGGCAACACGCTGGTCGACGCCAACTTCTCGCGCATCGGACCGATGAGTGGCTCGGAGATGCGTGAACTGGCGAAGATGCTGCCGCTGCCGGAGGGATCGAAGGCGCTGTCGCCGCCCATCCTGGCCAGCCTGCCGCAGGGCTCGCTGGACGGCCAGACCACCCACTACGCGGTGGGACCGGCCAGCTACGCCGGGTCGGGCGGAGTGCTGCCGCCAGAGCTGGTGGGCTTCGACCGCGGCGCCGAGACGGCGACGG
Source organism: Occallatibacter sp. (assembly GCA_049690595.1). Lineage (GTDB taxonomy): Bacteria > Acidobacteriota > Terriglobia > Terriglobales > Acidobacteriaceae > Telmatobacter. The sequence goes on from JBAVMZ010000316.1 coordinate 3,217, forward strand.
CCAACTACTCGCTTCGCTCGGGCGTGGCCACGATGACCCTCATTGACTACCCGACACCGCAGATGGCCGCGGCACAGGAAGCGAAGATCCGGGCCTACATTCAGGCCGGCAAACAGGCGCAGCCGGCCTGGCCCAAGCCGCTGCAGGACTCCGACCTGGCCTCGCTCGAAGTGCGGCGCAGCGGGCCGCTGGTGGCGCTGGTCTCCGGCGACGCCATTCCGGACGAGAGCCACAAGTTGCTCGAGACGGTGCACTACGAGTCCGATGTGATGTCGGTTCCGCAGCCCGGCGGGGAGTCGGACGTGCAGAAGACGGGCCGGCTGCTGCTGGGCATCGCCGAACTGGTGGGCATCGGCTCGCTGGCGGCGATTGTTCTGGGCTTTGCCTTCGGCTGGTTCCGGGCGCTCTACCGGTTGGCGCGGGGCAAACCGATCTCGTCGGTCTTCGAAGCGGAGTTCATCCGTCTCAATCTGCGCGACTGAACCGGGAAGGAAGCTCAGAAATAAACGAGGCCGGATGGGGAGCCGCATCCGAAGGGTAACGTGCGAGGAAAACATGTGGAAAACAGGGTGTTATCCCTGAAAAACACTGTGAAATCACGGCAGTAGCTTTATGGGAAAAGGCAAAGACTAGGCAAAAGAAGAGAGACCGCGTTCGAAGCGAATAAGCACCTAAGTAATTGCAAGGCAATGGCTTAATTCTCCGCTGATTTGTTCTTGACATGCCCCCGTCACGCCCCTACTATGCAGCCAGAAAGTTCTGATGGCTTTGCCTCCGTTGGAACTATTCTCCCTGAGGAAGGAGCTGCCCTGTTGCCGGGCGGCTCTTTCCGTTTTTACCCCGGTCAAATCGCCCCACCGTCGTCCGCCGCCTCCCCGTCCGACCAGACATGGTCGCAGAGTTCGCAGCGCCACACATTCACCGGGTCAGCCGACTCGAGCAGCGGGTCCCCGGCGCCGCACTGCGGACAGGCCGGCGGCTCGAACTCCTCCGGCTCGGCGTTCACCAGGTCGAGGATCTCCTGCGGAATGGGGCGGGCGGCCACCGCGCGCGCCTCCTCGAGCTGGTCGGCGGCCACCAGGATGCGAGGAAAGCGCAGATCCCAGTTGGAGCGCGAGTGGGGTCCTTCAAACCAGCTTTCGATCCCGGCGCGCCGCAGGGCCTCCCGCAGCGCCAGGGCTTCTTCCCGCTCTTCGCACTCGCAGAGGGGCGTCTTCCAGGTGAAGTCGCAGGCGGCTTCGCCGTCCCCGGCTTCGTCGCCCTCCGCCGCGCTGGGCTCGGGGACCTCGCGGTCGTCCTCCCAGCGGCCAGGTTCGCCGCGGGGTGGTATCTGGACGGGCGGCGGCGGGACGCTGGGGTCGCCCAGGCCGCGCTTTTGCATCTCGGCGCGCAGCACTTGCTGGGCAGCCTCGGTGAGCCCGTCGTAGGAGCGGGCCAGATCGCGGAGTTCGACCTCGCTCATCTCGGTGTAGAGCGCGGAGAGCCGGAGCCATTCTTCGGCAGGGTTGGTCTGCATGGGCAGCAGTATAGCCGGACGCCGGCGTTTACCGCAGTGCGCCACGGGCCAAGTCGGCGGCCATGGCGCGGAAGACCACCAGGCCGGTCACGGTGAGCGCGGCCAGGATGCAGGTCCAGAAGCCCACCCGGCTGAAGGAGACAAAGAAACTGGAGGCGCCGCGGTAGAAGTTGAAGCCAGCCTGCTCCGGCAGGACGGCGCGGACCAGGATGGCCAGCAGGAAGCCGCCGGCCCAGACAATTGCGAGTTTGAAGGCGAGCTGAACGGTGAGTTCCATGAGGCCGCCCGGGAGCGGAGTTGCGGTCACGGAACGGCACGCGCCGAAATCCGGGACCACGGGCTCTCTGGGATTGAACTTTACCGGAGACGGGGCGAACGATACAATCGGAGAGGCGGGCCGAAGTAGCTCAGTTGGTAGAGCAGCTGATTCGTAATCAGCAGGTCGCCGGTTCAAGTCCGGCCTTCGGCTCCAGTGCTTTCGGCTCCCGCGGAGCCCGATCCGCGGCCCAGACGGCCACTCCCTTGCGAGTGGCCGTTTTGCTTTTCCGGGTGGCGGACAGAACCGGCGTTCGGCGGCCCAGGCGGGATTAATTGCGAGGATTCGGAAGTTGCCCGCTTCTCTTCCGGTTTTCTTGGGTCCGCGGAGTTTCTGCCCTGTTTTCCACAGGAATACCCCAAAGGAACCTGCGAGAGCACCTCTTATCCACCTAATTTTTTGTTGCGGTGGTAGTTAAGGTCTGCTTATCCACGCATACTCTTGGCATAATCGCAGCAAGAGCGGTTCCTCAGTAACTGTTCCAAGAGCCGAGTCCGGAGGGCGGAACCGGGAACTCGGGCAGAAATGCCGGTTTCGGAACGCGAAGTCCTCACTCGCCACCCATGGGAGCACGGAAGAGTGACCAGCTATAGCCGTCAGGACGTGTTGCGGATCCTCGACATCAGCTCCCGCCAGTTGCAGGGGTGGGAGCGGGCGCGGCTGATTCCCCAGCAGCAAAGCTACAGCTTTCAGGATCTGGGCCAGTTACGAACCCTGCGCACGCTGCGCGAGGAAGACGTCTCCGCAGCCTCGATCCGTCATTCGATTGTGGCCATGAGGGCTGTGGCGGGGATGGCCAATCCTCTGCTGGAGGCCACCGTGGTGCGCACCGGCTCGCGCCTGGCGTTCCGCCACCTGGGCGCGATGGTGGACCCGATTCGGCGCCAGCTTCTCTTCGATTTCGAGCGGCTGGACCAGGCCTGGAACGCCGCGCAGCCCACCCTGCTGCGCCGTCCGGGCGCGCAGAGCCCATCAGGCGTCCAGGAGCTGTTCCTGGCCGCCGTGCAGGCCGAGGAGGCAGGCGAGAAGCAGGAGGCCATCGATCTCTACGAGCAAATTCTGGAGCGCGATCCGGAGTACGCCCCTGCCTGCATCAACCTGGGGACGATCTACTTTCATCTGCGGCAGTTCGGCTCAGCCGAGGAGCTCTACCGGCGGGCAACCGCGATCGACCCGAACTACGTGCTGGCCTTCTTCGACCTGGGCAACGTGCTGGACGAACTGATGCGGGGGGACGAGTCGATCACCGCCTACCGCCGCGCCGTGGAGCTGGCGCCGCGCTACGCCGACGCACACTACAACCTGGCCCTGGCCTACGAGCGGCTGGGCCAGCGCCGGCCCGCCCTGCGCCACTGGGAGGCCTACGTGCGGCTGGACAAGAGCGGCCCCTGGGCCGAGCATGCCAGGGGACAGATCCATAAGCTGCTGGGCCGCGAAAAGCTGACCATCGCCTGGCGCGCCAGCGAGTACGTGCCTCGGCGCAAGGGATTGGCGGCGCTGGAGCTGGTCGGCGGCCAGAACGACGGCGCCGAGGAGTTCGGCCAGACGGCGTGAGGACCGGCAGAGCGAGCACGGGAAGGACACAGCGAAACCAGAGTGACCGTATCCCGGAGCCGAAACGCTCAAGTCCACACGACCAAAACGGGGAGTAGCGCCCCGCGCCAGGCTCAACATCGGGCACCAACTCCGGATTCTCTCTGGCCTGAATTTGTCACAGGACTTGTATTCGCTCTGTATTCGAAAGATGACCGCATCGGACGGACAGAGCGTGGGTCAGGAGACCCACGCTACAGCCGGCCGGGAGG
>JBAVMZ010000317.1:0-12302 GCA_049690595.1 Occallatibacter sp.
TGCTGGGCCTGGGACGAGCCGGAGAGGCGGGGGCCGATGTTGTCGGTGAGGTGGCGCAGCTCGGCGAGGGCCCAGGGGTCGGCGAGGGCCGCGTCGCGCAGCTTCTCCATGGTGGCTATCTGCTCGGGCGTCCAGGCGTTGTTGCCGCCGGCCAGCATCTGGTTGATGCGGTCGAGCATGGTGGGCTGGGGGGCGGGCTTGGGCTGCGGCGCGTTCTGGGCCGGGGCGGGGGAGAAAATCAGGCCGCCGGCCAGGGCCAGGCAGGCGGCGGAGCGGAGGGCCTTGCGAACTGATTCCATGAGGGATGGTAGCATGGCGGCGAGGCGCCGCCCGCGACGGGGAAACGCGACATTTTTCCGCGAATGGTGTCTATACCAGTGGGACGGTTCCCGCGCCAGAGGGCACGGAGTCCGCGGCGGAATATTCCTGTAGAACCGCACGCGGGCCGACGATGCCCGAGCGGCGCGCGCGCGAGCCGCCAGCCAGACGGGTTTGCCCGCGACTGGCTATACTGAAGGTTGTGCTGATGAACGTTCCCGGCCCCGAGGGGACCGGCCAACATACGAGGTCAACGGAACTATGAACTCTTTCTTCGCACGGCTGCGCACGCGCCGCCTGGCTTCTGTGTTTGTCCTGCTTGCCACGCTTTCAGCGGCCATTGTGGCCGGTTCCTTCGCGGCCCACGGGGTGCGCGGCCAGGAGAAGCAGAACTCCAGCGCCGACGCCACGCCCCTCAAGGTGGTCAACTCCACCGTGCCGCCCAACGACTTTGTGCGGATCGCCAAACAGGTGGGTCCTGCAGTGGTGAACATCAACACCCAGACGCTGCCCAAGCAGGCCGCCGGCCACAATCGGCGCAACCCGCGCGGGCGCATGCAGCAGCAGGCGCCCGAAGGCGACGACCAGCAGGACGAGCAGCAACCGGGGCAGCAGGGCCAGGGCAATATCCCCGACTTCTTCAACCACTTCTTCGGCGGGCAGATGCCTGACATGGAAGGCCCCGACGATCAGGTGCACGAGTCGCTCGGCTCGGGCTTCATCGTCGACCCCAAGGGCTACATCGTCACCAACAATCACGTCGTCGACAAGGCCGACAAGATTTACGTGAAGCTCTCGACCGACGCCGACAACCAGGATCTGGGCCGGCCGGCGCGCGTGATTGGCGTGGACAAGGCCACCGACCTGGCGGTGATCAAGATCGAGACGAGCACGCCGCTGCCCACGGTCAAGCTGGGCAACTCCGACACCTCGCAGGTGGGCGACTGGGTGGAGGCGATCGGCAGCCCGTTCGCGCTCTCGCAGACGGTGACCGCGGGCATCATCTCGGCCAAGAACCGAACCATCGAGCCGGGCTCGGGCGGGCAGTTCCAGCACTTCATCCAGACCGACGCGGCCATCAACCCCGGCAACTCCGGCGGGCCGCTGCTGAACATGAACGGCGAGGTGATCGGCGTGAACACCGCCATCATCACGCAGTCGGCCGGCTACCAGGGCATCGGCTTTGCGCTGCCCTCGAACACGGTGGTCGAGGTCTACAACCAACTGGTCAGCCCCAGCCACAAGGTGACCCGCGGCTCGATTGGCATCTACTTCAATCAGGGTCTCTCCGGCGCGGTCAACCGCGTGTACGGCTTCAAAAACGGCGTTCTGGTGAACAAGGTCGAGCCGGGCGGCCCGGCCGACAAGGCAGGCCTCAAGGCCGGCGACATCGTGACCTCCGTCGACGGCCGCGCCATCAAGGACGGCGACGACCTGGTGAACGAGATCGCCAGCCGGCGTCCGGGATCGACCATCCGGCTCGGCTACGTCCGCGACGGCAAACAGGGTGACACCTCGGTGACCATCGGCGACCGCGACAAGATCTTTGCGGCGCAGGGCGGCCAGGCCGAGGAGGTCAACCCGGACGAAAAGGGCGACCCCGGCGAGGCCAAGCTCGGCATCGCTGTCCGTGACGCCTCGCCTGCCACTCGCGAGAAGCTGAAGGCCCCGGGCGTGGTCATCCAGTCCGTGCGCGCTGGTTCCTACGCCGACCTGCAGGGCCTGCAGCCCGGCCTGGTCATCACGCGCATCAACAAGCAGCCCACGGCCACCCGCGACCAGTTCAACGAGATCGTGAGCAAGCTGAAGACGGGCGACGACGTGGTCTTCGAGGTGATGGACCCGCGGCGGCCCAACGACGGCATCAACGTCGTCGGCGGAACGCTGCAATAATCCTCGGGATGCCGGAGCTGAACCTCTTCGCCCGGCATCCCATTCCCATTTCGGGTAATCGTCTCGGTTCCTGGGACAATTTCCTCTTGCCGCGCTGTGGAGCATCTCGTTACACTGCTCCAGACTGTCCGGTTCATCTTTGCAATTCGAGGTATTTAGCGTGCTTCTTTTTAGGGCGAGCCTCGCCATTCTCCTGGTTCCTGCGCTGGCTGTATCCCCCGCCTTAGCCTCGCGCGTGCATCGTCCGCCCACCAGCGGCCACTCCACCCATTCCACCCACAAAGCCGCCAAGGCGCGCCGGCCGCGCGGCCAGCAGGCCATCGAGCCCCAACGCGTGACCGAGATCCAGCAGGCGCTGATCCGCGAGAAGTACCTGGACGGCGAGGCGAACGGCAAGTGGGACGCCACCACGATCGCGGCCATGCAGAAGTTCCAGGCCGACCAGGGCTGGCAGACCAAACTGATGCCCGACTCGCGGGCTCTCAAGAAGCTGGGCCTCGGCGCCGACTATTCGAATGCCCTCAACGCCCGCGACACCGGCATGGCGCCGCCCACGGCCCAGGGCACGACCCCGCCGGACCAGGCTTCCGGCTTTGCCGCCGCCGCCGGCATCAACCGCTGAGCCAAACCACAGCCTCTCCTGCGTAAAGGGCAACCCTCGAGGGTTGCCCTTGCATTTTCTGCGTTCCCCTCTGTCCGTCCGATGCGGGAAGCCGGGCTGCCACTGGCCGCCGGAACCCTGCGCGCTGGTGCGCCCGCACCGGTAGCGCCAGCGTGTATCCTGTTTCGGTCAAGCTCACTCACCCGCGTTCGCCATGCAGATCCCTGTCCAACTGTTCTCGCTCGTGCACCTGGCCATCCTGGCCATGGTGCCCCTGCTTGCCGCCGCGCTGGCCCTCCTCCAACGCCGCTTCGCGCGCGCCGACCGGGCCGTCCGCCTCGGCCTGGCGATGTCGCTGGTCGTCTGCACCTCGCTCTTCTATGGACGCTTCGTCCTCGTGGGCGAGCGGATGTTTCCCCGTCACCTTCCGCTGGAGTTGTGCGATATCGCGCTGTGGCTCGCCATAGCCTGCCTGCTCTCGCGCAGCAAGGCTCTCTTCGACGTGGGCTACTACTGGTGCATCGCCGGGCCCGCGATGGCGCTGCTGACGCCGAATCTGACGGAGAACTCGGTCTTTCTGACGGTGCAGTTCTTCGCCGACCATGGGCTGATCGTGGTGGCGATGCTCTACCTCCTCTGGACCGGCCAGGCGCGCCCGCGGCCCGGTTCGCTGCTCAAGGCCGTCCTCGCGCTGAACGGGCTGGCGCTCGCGATCGGCACATTCGACTGGGTATTCGGCACCGACTATATGTTTCTGATGAGAAAGCCGCCCACCGCCTCGCTGCTCGATCTCTTCGGACCGTGGCCGTGGTATATCCTCGCCGGCGAAGCGGTGGGGGTGGTCCTCTTCGGCCTGCTCTACCTGCCTTACCGCCGGGCTGAGGCGAGCGCCACCCGCCGGAAAGACCGGGTGCGGGCGGCCTGAACCGCCGTCCCGATCCGCCGCCTCCCCGGCCGGGCAGCAACCCGCGCCGGATTGCCTCTTCCCTCTCGTCGCAATTCCCTGCCCCAACCTGCGGGTGGATGCGGCATAATCTATTTGTTTTCAGAATCCAGGCCGGACCGGATGCCTATGCAGTATTGCTTGCACTGCCACAAGACCTTTTCCGCGCAGACGCAGTTCTGTCCCGAGGACGGCTCGCGGCTTGAGACCCGCACAGAATTCGACGTGGGCATGGTCGTCCGCGGTAAGTACAAGATCCTCGAATTGCTCGGCGAGGGCGGCATGGGCCGCGTTTACAAGGTCAAGGACCTCTACTTCAAATACGGCCGCAGCCTGGGCGCGATGAAGGTCCCCTCGGCGGAGCTGGCCGCCAACCCCGCTTACATGGAGCGCTTCATCGACGAAGCCGCCAAGGCGCGCGCGCTCGACCACCCCAACATTGTCCGCATCGAGAACGTGGACAAGACCGAAAGCGGCGTCCCCTTTCTGGTGATGGAGCTGCTGGAAGGCCAGCCCCTGCGCGGCTGGATTGAGAGCCAGGGCCGCTTTGAGTGGCAGCAGGCCGCGGCCATTGGGCGCGAGATCGCCCTTGCTCTTGCCGCCGCACACCAGGCCGGTCTTGTCCACTGCGACATCAAGCCGGAGAACATCCTCTCGGTCACGCGCGACGCGCCCGTGCCGCTCAAGGTCACCGACTTCGGGCTGGCCAAGGCCACTGACGCACTGCGCAGCCGCCTCACCAGCGTCCGCGGCACCACCTGGGCCGGGTCCACCGTCGCCGGCTCGCTCGATTACATGTCTCCCGAGCAGACGCTCGCGCGCGACCGCATCACCGAAGCCTCGGACATCTACTCGCTTGGCATCATCCTCTACGAGATGCTCACGGGCAAACCGCCTTTTGGTCACCACGCCGAGGGGGAGGCGATCAAGCGCGCCCACCGCGAAGAGCAGCCCGCTTCCCTGCGCACCGCGCCCGGCCTGCCACAGCCACTGGTCCGCCTCGTCGAGTCGATGATTGAGAAGGATCCTACCTGGAGGCCATCGGCCGACGTGGTCATTGCCTCCATGGAAGAGGCCTTGGCGAGCCAACCCGTGATCAATGGGGAAGCGCAGGAGATTGTCCGCAAAGCCAGTTCAGTTCCCGCTCCACCCCAGCCTTCGGTTTCTCCGTCCGACGCTCAAGCCAGGGGTGTGGCCCACTGCGCACCAGCAGTCGTGCGCTCTCAGGCAGTCTCCGGCTCAGGTTTCCCTGCGCCGAACCAAATGCCCTCTGCCCCTGCCGCAAGCGGCAATCGCGCGGGCGTTCGGGCGCCTGTTCGGCGTGCGGCCTACACTCCCTCTGCTGCGTACAGAGTCGGCAACCTCTTGGGGCGCTTCTTGCCCTACACAGTCAGCGTTTGCATTATTTTGTGGCTGCTGTATCTTGTTTTTTCGGGCAATCACTCCTGACCTAGGCAAATGATCGAAGATGAGCTTAACGACCAAGAAGGGACGGGCCGAAGCCCGTCCCCGCTCGTTGCGTCTCTTGTTTTCCGCCTGCATTAGAAGCGCATCGGCGGCATTCCCCTCAGCAGGAACTCGTAGCGCGGGCGCGTGGTGTCCGGCCCGGCGGTGACGGGGACGTTCAGGTGAATGACTCCGTCCTCCTTGTCGTACCTCGGCCACGCGGGCAGCCCCGCTCCGTTGGGGTCGCCGCTCTTGGCGAAGTTCGTCCAGTAGCCCATCATCTGCTCGCTCAAGGTTCGGTCCTCGGGGCGGACGGTGAAGCCGGGCCGGGTGTCCAGCGTGCCGAAGACGTACTCGATGTCGTCGGAGTGGAAGGCGAAGGTGCCGGGGTGAAACTTCGACGGCGTCGCCGGCCACTCGAAGTGGTAGCGGTAGACCGGGGCGTTGCCGGTCTTGCGGTGCGCCTCAAGCCACTTCCAGGTGCCGAAGGCGATGAAGGAGTCAGAGCCGTAGTCGATGGCCGAGCGCAGCGCCTCGGCGTCGGTTGCGCCCGGATAGAGCTTGAGGAACTCCTCGGCGCGCTCCTTGTAGAGTCCCGTGGCCATGCCCTTCCACTGTTCGGCGGTCATGCCGCGCATGGCGAAGAAGCTGCCCTCGTCCGCGTTCCAGCCGGCCAGCAGCGGCACGTGCGCCTGCTTGCCGGCTGCGAAGGTGTCGGCCACCGGCTCGACGAGCAACTTGCCGTCGATCACGGTCGAGAAGCCGGTCATCCCCTTGCTCTTGGCCGCATCCAGAATCTTGCCGGCGGGCATGGCGCGCAGGTCGGCCAGCGACTTGATGCCGGCCTTCTCCATCCAGGCGCCGTCCGCAATGGTGCGCTCGGCCAGCGTGTCGCCGCCCAGGCCTCCAAAGGCCGCGCCGCTCTCGCCGATGGCCTTGGCAAAGAGGCCCTGCGCCATGGGCGAAGCCATCAGCGTGCTCACGGCAAACGAGCCCGCGCTCTCGCCGAAGATGGTCACGTTTGCCGGGTCGCCGCCGAACCCGCCGATATTTGCCTTCACCCACCGGAGAGCCGCGATCATGTCCATCAGGCCGTAGTTGCCCGCCGTGCCGCCCTGCTCCTTCATCAACTCAGAGGTGGCCAGGAAGCCGAAGACGCCCAGGCGATAGTTGACGGTGACCAGGACCACGCCCTTGAGCGGCAGGAAGTCGCCGTTGTGGCGGGGCTCGTTCGAGCCGCCGCCGGCATAGCCGCCGCCGTGAATCCAGAACATGACCGGCAGCTTGCTCTTTTTGGTCGCCGAGGCCGGGGCGTAGACGTTCACGAAGAGGCAGTCCTCGCTGTCGCCATTGTCCTGGAAGATCATGTCTTCGAAGACCTTGCCCTGGGCGCAGTGGGCGCCGTACTGGGTGGCGTCGCGCTCGCCCTTCCATTTGGCGGCCGGCGCCGGAGCCTTCCAGCGCATCTCGCCCGCCGGAGGCGCCGCGTAAGGCAGGCCGAGGAAGGCATTCACCTTTCCGTCGTTGATCGTCTTACCGTGCACCTTGCCCTGTTCGGTCTTGACCAGGAGCGGATCGGCGCCGGCAGGCATGGCAACTCCCAGGGCGAGGCCGGCAACTGCCAGAACACACGCCGCTTTCCATCCGAAATGCATCGCTGAAATCCTCCGTGCAACACGTTAACAGGACGGCGCGGCGGGGGCGCGAGTTTCAGCGCGGGTTCAATCGGGAAGGGTTTTCCGCTCCGTGCGGCCAGGGAGTTGCCGGCTCGCCTTCCTACGGCGTGCGGAAGGGATTGACCACCCGCAGGCCGTCAATCACCTGGCCGTGCTGAAGGTCTTCGGTGTAGAGCTCCGAGCATCCCGCCTCCAGCGCGGAGGCAACAATGAGGCCGTCGTAGATTGCAAACCCATATCGGGCGCAGATGCGAAGCGCGGCCAACGTGGTGTCAAGCGTCAAGGCGCGGGGATTGGGGCAGAGGAGCACAGTTCCCTCAATCGCTTGCTCCACTTCGGGCCAACTCATCTTCAGCTTGAGGCGGGCCGCGGAGGCCAGCTCATTCAAAACCTGAACGCTCACCACGCCCCCTTGCAGGAGCAACTGCTCTGCCGTTCGCGTCCGCGCGCCCGCCTGGCTGAAGGCGTAATAGAGCACGTTCGTATCGAAGAACACTGCCGCGCTCATTCCTCGACTACCCGCCCCGGCTGACCGTAGCCACGCTCGCACAACTCCGCCCGGTCGAACCGGAAACCGGGAGGCAAGGGCTTTTGCAGCTTCCGGATCATCTCCAGAGCCTCCGCCCTGCGCTGGTCGAGGCCAACCTCGAACCCACGCGCGCCGCGAACCGTGAGCTCGATCTCGTCCCCCGCCTTCAACTCGAGCGCCCGGACCACGGCCGCGGGCAAGCGGACGGCCAGGCTGTTTCCCCACTTTGCGACCTGCACGGGAACCTCCTTGGATATACATCGCAATTGTATATCCTTTCTGCTGGCTTACCTTTGGATTTCCGTCTCGCCGGCTTGCGGTGGAGATAGACTCCAATCCATGAAGAGGCTGTTGCTCGTTCTTCTGCTTCTCTCCTTGCCGGCTGCCGGGGCGGCGGGCCAAATCGCCGGAAATCCCCCGAGCAGGGTCCGCATGGCCCCGGAGGCGGCCGAGAAGCTCCTCGTCCATCGCGAAGATCCGGTCTGCATGCCTGTTCCCACGGGCGCCCGCGTCATGGGAGCCGTAGTGATCGCCATCGAGATCGGTCACGAAGGTCAGGTTTTCCATCCCAGGATCATCTCCGGACCGGCGATGCTCCGGCAGCCGGCGCTTGAGGCCGTCCGCAAATACCGGCACACCCCGTACCGGCTCGATCGAAAGCCGGCCCTGGTGGAGACCACGGTTTCGATTCGATTCACCTGCGACTGAAGGACCTGATGGCCCGCTGCTTCCCTTCCCCAAGGGTTCCGCGCTAGGATGGCGGGCGAATCTCCTTGAGGATATGGAAGATGCGTATGCGATTCGCGCGTTGGGTGATGGTTCTGGGTCTGCTGGTGGCGGCTGCGCCCGCCTTCGCCGCCAAGCCGAAGCCCTGCGTGACCGCCGACGAGGCCACGCGGATGCTCAACAAGGACGTTTGCGTGACCGCGCATATCTACGACGTGGTGGAACTTCCCGACGGCACCCGCTTCCTGGATGTCTGCTCGCCCGAGACTCCCGACGACCGCTGCCACTTCACGATCGTGAGCCTGTGGGAGGACCGCGAAGAGGTGGGCGAGCTGCGCAAGTATCGCGACATGGACGTGCGCGTGCGCGGGATGGTGCGGCCCATGCATGGGCGCGCCGGCATGGTGCTGAGCCATGCGCGGCAGTTCTACGGAGGGCCGCCGAAGTTCCGGCCGAATCCGCGGCTGGCACGGGGCTTTGACGCGGAGCAGGGGCGGCCGGCGGTAAACGACCCGAACCTGCGATCGCACGGGGGGCGGCGAGACTGGATGAATCCGAAGCAGCGCGAGGAGGGGCCGGTGCGGTGAGGGAAGCCTTCAGCTTCCAGCTCTCAGCGATCGGTTTTCGACTTTGGGCTTGCTCTGTGCAGGGGAGCGGGCCGCGGCCTGGCGCGTCGCGAACGGCAGCGAAGCTGGGAAAGCGGCTGGCGCGGTCCAGGGCGAGAGATGCCTCCCTACTTCAAGAGTATCGCCCGTGAATGCAAAAGAACAGACTGCAATTTCAGCCGCGGGTCGGCTATACCGGTTCCAGAATAGCTGTACCCCGGAAGCGATGGACTCAAGTGGCATTTTCATCAAGAAAATGCCACCTTGCACCATGCCAGCAAGGGCACGGGAATTCTGGAACCGGTCTAAAGTCAACGGGATACGAGAAGCAAACCGGAAGCAGACAAGGAGCGCGGCGATGAAGGAATTCGCAGGAAAAGTGGCGGTGGTTACGGGCGCGGCGAGCGGGATTGGGCGAGGGATTGCGCGGCGGTGCGTGGACGAGGGCATGAAGGTGGTCCTGGCCGATGTGGAGGCGGCGGCGCTGGAGGAGACAGGTGCGGAACTCGAGGCGCGGGGCGGCACGGTGACATGCGTGCGGACGGATGTGTCGAACTTGGCGGAGGTGGAGGTGCTGGCGCGGCGGACGCTGGAGGCCTTCGGCGGCGTGCACCTGCTGGTGAATAACGCCGGGGTGGCCGCGGGCGGGGCGCCGTGGGAGGCGAGCTGGAAGGACTGGGAGTGGGTGATAGGAGTGAACCTGTGGGGGGTCATCCACGGGGTGAAGGTCTTTACGCCGCTGATGCTGGAGCAGAAGACGGAATGCCACATCGTCAACACCAGCTCGGCGGCGGGGCTGACCGTGGGGGGCTTTTCGGCGCCGTATTCGGTGACCAAACATGCGGTGGTGGCGCTGAGCGAGAGCCTGTACTTGGCGCTGCAGCAGCGGAAGGCTCTCGTGGGCGTTTCTGTGCTGTGTCCGGGGATGGTGAGCACGAGCATCGGCGACGCCGAGCGCAACCGGCCGGCGGAGCTGGCCAACGAAACCAGACCGCAGAGCCCGGAGATGCAGGCCGGCCGGGCAGCCTTTCACGCGCTGCTGGCCAAGGGGATGCCGCCGGAGCAGGTGGCGGGGATGGTATTCGAGGCGATCCGGGGGGAGCAGTTCTACATCCTGACCCATCCGGAGTGGATGGAAGTGGTGGAGATGCGGACCTCCCGGCTTGTGCGGCTGGAGAATCCGGCGAGCCCGACGGAGGCTCTGATGAGGATTCTGAAGATGCAGAAGTGAGGGCGCGGCGCGGTCCCGGAACGTGGAGGCGGGCCGCACGCAACGTTTGCGTCCGGTGCCGTCATCCCTGCTGCAGCGCGCCGTGGTGCTCTTCTTCCAACGGCGGGGCAAAGCGTGCCCCGGTGAGCAGAATCGCCGCCGAGACGATGAGTGAGACCAGCGTCAGGCCCAGCCCGACGCTCAGGGTGGTCCGGTCGCTGATGGCGCCGATGATCTGCGGCGAGAAGGTGTCGCCGAAGCAGTGGATGATGAAGAGGTTCAGCCCCACCGCGGTGGCGCGCACCGCTCCATTGACCGAGTTGACGATGGCCGCGTTCAGCGGACCGGTGTTGAGAAAGAGAAAGAACTCAGCCAGGAAGAGCGCCGGCACGGTCCACTTCACCGGCCCGAAGAAGAGCAGAATGCCGAAGGGCAGCGTGAGCGCCACGCTCCAGAACGAGAGCAGGTAAAGGGCGCGGTGGTCGGTTCTGAGCCAGCGCTGGGCAATCCAGCCACCCACCAGCGTGCCCAGGATGCCGTCGATGGCCGTCGAAGCGCCCACCATCAGGCCGGCGTTGCCCAGCGAGAGGCCGGCGGTGCGGCGCAGGAACTCCGGCGCCCAGGCCGAGATGCCGCCCATGGCGAAGGTCAGTGTGGCCAGGCCGAAGGTGGCGGTGAGATAGGCGGGGTTGCGGAAGAGGCCGGAGAAGGTGGAGCGGTCGAGGGTGGGGCGGATGTGATCGCTGGAGCCGCGGACGGGCTCGGTGCCCAGCCAGCCGTAGAGGGCTGCGACGACAAATCCGGGGAGAGCGCAGACCAGGAAGGGGACGCGCCAGCCCCAGTGGGAGCCGATCTGGCCGCCGGCGAGATAGCCGAGGGCCGCACCCACGGGAATGGCGATGTAGAAGACGGAGAGGATGCGGTTGCGATCGCGCTCCGGGTAGAAATCGGCCAGCACCGCCGGGGCGAAGATGCCGAAGGTGGCCTCGCCGATGCCTACCAACGCCTGCCGGATATAGAAGGTCCAGTAGCTGTGGACCCAGACGGTGCCGAGCGTGGCCAGGCTCCAGAGCACCGCGCCGGCGATGATCAGCGGCTTGCGGCTGACCCGGTCGCCCAGCCAGCCGGTCAGCGGCGCGGCCAGCATGTAGAAGATGAACAGCGCCGTCGTCAGCGCGCCCATCTGGTGGTCGGTGGCGTGGAACTCGTTCTGGATCAGCGAGAGTTCGCCGGGAAAGATGTAGCGGTCGATGTAGTTGAGCAGGTTGAGGGCGATCAGCAGCAGCAGCGTGGCCAGGGCTGGGCTGATGCGGGGGCGGGCGGGCTGTGCAGGAATGGTCAAGAGATCGGACCCAGTGGGGCAATCGAGATTTCACAGGAATATCACACTGGTCAGCAGGCCGGACAGCCGACGACTTCGCCCCCGGCAGAGCGCGCCCTGTCCCCCCGGATCCCTATTCCTTCGGTCTTGGCCAGCGGGCGATGACTGTCGTCGCGATGCCGCCGCGGGGGCGGAAGTCGCCCTTCACCTCGGCCCAGACCGGGTTGCAGGCCTTGACCACGTCCTCCAGCACCTGGTTGACGATGTTTTCCTGGAAGATGCCCAGGTTCCTGTAGCAAAACAGGTATTCCTTCAGCGACTTGAGCTCCAGGCAGCGCTGGCGCGGCATGTAGCGGATGGTCAACTGGCCGAAGTCGGGCAGGCCGGTTTTGGGGCAGACGCTGGTCAGCTCCGGATCGTCGATGAGGATCTCGTAGCCGGGAAACTGGTTCTGCCAGGTCTCGATCTCCGGGAAGGCGAAATCGAGGCCGGCCTTGGCGTGATCGTCAGTGTAGCGGGGTTCTGCGGCCATATTCCGATTGTAAGGGGAGAGCGCAGCACTGGCGAGTCGCGCGGCAGGGTGGATTTTTCCGCGTCGACTGTACGGTCTCCGAGTCCTATATACTGGCTCAGGTAAGCTGAATGGCACAAGAGAAGAAGCAGAGGAATCGCCGCTGGCTTTGGCTGGGGGCAGGCGTGGTTCTGATCGTCGTTTTTTTTACGGTCCGCTCCCTGACCCGGGAGCGCGTGCCGATTCACGCCGCGGCTGCCGTCCGCACGCCGCTGGCCAGCACCATTTCGACCAACGGCCGGGTTGAGCCGGAAGCCAATTACGAGCTGCACAGCCCGCTGGCGACGACCGTCAAGGCGGTCTACGTGATGCCCGGCGACATGGTCCCGGCGGGCAAGCTGCTGATGGAGCTGGACGGCATGCAGGCCCGCGCCCGCGAGGCAACGGCTGAGAGCGGCGTCAAGGCGGCGCAGGCGGCTCTGGAAGCAGCCACCCACAATGGCAGCCTGCAGGAGCGCCAGGC
>JBAVMZ010000318.1:0-8507 GCA_049690595.1 Occallatibacter sp.
GCCTTGTGAATCGGGAGCCCTCGATGGCCGAGCGAGTTCAGAGCTTTTACGATGCCCTCGCTCCCCATTACCACCTCATCTTCGACGATTGGGATCGGTCGATTGAACGGCAGGCCAGCGTTCTCGGGCCGCTGCTCGAATCCTGCACCGGCCGGACTCCCATGAAGATCCTCGATTGCGCCTGCGGCATCGGTACTCAGGCCATCGGACTCGCCGCGCTGGGTCATCGGGTCGTCGCTTCGGATATCAGCCGGGCCGCGGTCGATCGCTCCCGTCAGGAGGCCCGGCGCCGCTCACTGGATATCTCGTTTCGCGTCTCGGATATGACCTCGCTCGGAGAGATCGTGGAAGACGATTTCGATGCCGTGGTGGCCATGGACAATGCACTGCCGCACTTGGAGCCGGCCGAGCTCCGCCAGGCGGCGGGGGTGATCGCAGCCAAGCTCAGGCAGGGTGGGGTGTTCCTGGCCGGCATCCGCGACTACGACGTGCTCGTCCGGGAAAAACCGGCGTTTGAGCGGCCCAAGTTCCATGGCGAACCTGGCAACAGGCGCATCGTCCACCAGGTCTGGGACTGGGTGGCGGGCGACCGCTACATCGTGCATCTGTACATCACCGTCCAAGCAGACGGGGCGTGGACGGCGCACCATTTTGCCTCGCAATACCGATGCCTGCTGCGCAAGGAACTCTCCGCTCTCTTGCGGGACGGGGGATTCGGCGAAGTGGAGTGGCTGATGCCTGCCGAGACCGGGCTGTACCAGCCGGTGGTTTTGGCCAGACTCGGCGCCCGGGCGGGAACAGGCCTTGATGTAAACTGAGAGGAGCGAGTAGCGCTGCCCGAGGTTACTGCCGTGGGCGGCCGCCGACCGCGCCGTTGAAGCCGCCCGTCGCCAGACAGGTGTGTGCAGAGACAACCCCCGAGAAGGAGAACCACCCCACCGATGGCCAAGATAGCCAAGACCGGCGACCGCAAGAAGGTAATGGACACGACGAAGTCCACCGACTGTCCCAAGTGCAGCAAGCCCACGCGCATCGTCAAGCGCGTCAAGGACCGCGAGCGCGGCATCCCCGGCGGCGTTTACATCTCGTGCTCCGCCTGCGATTTCTACGAGAAGCTCTAGTTCGGCCGTCCGCACAGGACGCGAGCAAAAAGCCCGGCTCCGGCCGGGCTTTTTGCGATTCTCGGTTCTTCCCTTCAGCGATAGGCTTCGCTGCGATGCTTAACCGACAAAATCGAGATCGCATCCTTGCCCGTCTGTTCGAAAAAGACCCGGTAGTCCCCGCAACGCAGACGCAGCCCTTTGAGTGGCGGACGCAGGTGTTTCAAGTCTCCTTGGCGCGAGCCGAGGGAGCGGTCGATGCAATGCAGGATTGTCAAGGCGGTGGCGCGGTCGATCACCTGTAACTCCGCACGGGCTTCCTCCGGCCAGATGGCCTGAATGCGGTTTACCGGGCCTTCCTCGCTCACAGGCCGAACTCGCGCAAAACCTCTTCATGAGGAACGAAATTGCCGCGCGCCACGGAGCCGCGCGCCCTGTCCAGCGCCGCCGCCGTCTCTGGAGTTAACTCCTCGTCCTCCACGGGCGCCCTGGCAAGGGAGACGAAAAGCGGCTCGGCCAGAAGCTCCAGCAGATTGCACACCGCATTGAGCTTCTCCTCGCTCAACCTGTCCAGGAGCTGGTGCGCCTGTGTGCGCCGTATCGCCACGCTCGGATTCACGCCTTCACCCCCTTGTTCGTCAGCGCTTCCGCTGGTCCCCATTGTGAACCGAAAGGAGGAGATTCGCGAAATCCCGGAGATTGGACCCCACCCCCACAGCGCATCCCCGACCCCTGCCCCTACACCGCCTCCGCCATCTCCCTGAGAATCCCCTCCGCCGCCTCGGCCGGGTCGGCGGCCTGGGTAATCGGCCGGCCCACCACCAGGTAGCTTGCTCCCTGGCGGAGCGCCTCGGCTGGCGTGGCCACGCGCTTCTGGTCGCCCGCGTAAGCCCCCGCCGGCCGGATGCCGGGCGTCACCAGCACCGCTTCCGGCCCGGCAAGCGCGCGCAGCGCGTTCACCTCCTCTGGCGAGCAGACGAAGCCACGAATCCCCGCCTCCAGGCCCATCCGCGCCAGCAGCTCCACCTGTTCGGCCGGCGAGCGACCCCAGCCCACCGCAGCAGCCTGTTCGGCGTCCATGCTGGTCAGCGTGGTTACGGCGATCAGCTCCGGCGCATCCTCGACGCCCTCAAGTGCCTCGCGCGCCGCCCGCAGCATCGCCGGGCCCCCGCCCGCGTGCACGGTGAGCATCTTTACTCCCAGCCGCGCCGCCGAGCGCACCGCCCCGGCCACCGTGTTGGGAATGTCGTGGAACTTCAGATCGAGAAAGACCGAGTGGCCGCGCTCGACCAGCGGCTCGAGCACCGCGGGTCCGGCGGCCGTAAACAGCTCGAGGCCCACCTTGAACCACAGGCAGGTGCTCTCCAACTCCGCCGCCATGACCAGCGCGGCCGCCGCATCCGGCAGGTCCAGCGCCACAATCATCCGCTTGCTCGCCTCGACGATGGGGTCGGGCACGGACGCACGTGCAGCCGCAAAGGTAGGGTTGAGACGGTCTGGAATTGGCATGGTCTCATCGTAGGCCCGCCAGCCAACGGAATCAACCTGGACGCGCGCCGCCCGACTCGCCCGCCGCCTCTGTTTTTTGCACCTTTCCCAGAGGCCCGGCGTCCAATTGTTCGGGAGCCGCACTCCTCCAGCGCACGGGCGGCACGGATTCAGGCATGGTGGTATCTGCTCACCGGTTTCAGCCGCCCGTCGCGCAGGTTCGTTTAGACTCCAGCTAGAGGTAGTGGAGCCTGAGCGCAGAGCCAATCCGGGCTCCGGGAGGCAAGGCGAAAGATGAGATCGTTCTTCAGACCGCGTCGCCTTGCCGGTTCACTCCTGGTGCTGCTTACGCTTTTTCTGCCCCTGGCCGGCCGCGCCGGCCAGGTCCACACCAACCCCATGAACCTCGACCCGCAGGTCCGCGAGGCCTACGAGCACTTCTACAACCTCGATTACCCGGGCGCCGTAGACCGTTTCGAGCGCTACCACCAGGCCCACCCCGGCGACCCCCAGGCCGCCGTCATGCTGCTGAACGCGGTCCTCTTCCAGGAGCTTTACCGCGAGGACCTGCTCGACACCACCTTCTACGCCAACGACGGCTTTCTCACCGGCCGCCACGCCACCTCAGAGGACCCCAGGGTCCGCGACCGCATCTTCGCTCTCTCCGACGAAGTGGTCGCCGAAGCCGACTGGAGACTCAACCGCAACCCGAACGACATTGACGCCCTCTACGCCCGCGGTTGGGCCAGGGCGCTACGCTGTACCTATATTTCCATGGTCGAACGCGCCTTCGGGGCCGCCTTCCGGCAGGCCCTGAAGGCCAAGGACGATCACATGCGCGTCCTCCAGCTCGACCCCGAGTATATCGACGCCAAGCTGGTCGTCGGCGTCTACGAGTATGTCGTTGGCGCGCTGCCCTTTGGATTCAAGCTGCTCATCGGCTTTGCCGGCATCACCGGCTCCAAATCGCGCGGCCTGGAGATGCTCCACGACGCCGGCGCCCGCGGCGTCAACACCTCGATCGAGTCCCGCACCTGCATCGCCCTCTTCCTCCGCCGCGAGGCCCGCTACAAGGAGGCCATCGAGGTCGTCACATCCCTGAAGAAGGCCCACCCGCACGACTTCCTCTTCTGGCTCGAAGAAGCCAACCTGCGCAAGGACGATGGCCAGGGCATGGGCGGCGTCGACGCTTACCGCGAGCTGCTGGCCGAAGCCGCCAAGCCCGGCTACTTCTTCGAGGCCCGTCTTGAGCTGGCCTACTTCGGGCTGGGGGATGCGCAGCGCGGGCAGCGCCACCTGACCGAGGCCGCGGAGGCCTACGAGCGCGCCGCCTGGACCCCCACCGTCGGCCCTGAGCTCAAGATCCGCTCGCTGCTGGCCGCCGGCGAGTGCCACGACATGAATGGCGAGCGCGACCTTGCCGTCCGCGATTACCAGGCCGCCATCAGCGCCGGCCCGGAGACCTCCCGCGCCGACACCGCCCGCAAACGCCTGCGCACGCCTTACACCGGCAACTGATCCCGCCCGTCCCGCCTCGCCGCTCGCCCGAGAAACACCTTGACAGCCGTTTCCCCGCCTGCCTATACTTCGTCGCGTTCAAGTAAATCGAATTACTCTGGTCAGCGCCCGTCAGTCCGCGCCGCCACACTCCCCGGAACCCTACCCGCAACGAGGTGAATCTCCAATGTCCCCAGCCATCTGCCGCCGCACGCTTCTGGCCGCCCTCGTCCTCGTTCTCACCAGCCCGCTCAACGCCCAGGTCGTCGCCACGTACGACTTTGAAACCGGCACCGCCCAGGGCTGGAGTTCCTTCAACTACGCCAGCACTCCCATCGCCACCAAGGCCGCCGCCTACTCCGGCCAATGGAGCCTGCTCACCACGACCAACTCCAGCGGCGCGGGCGGTCCCTCCATCGCCCTCAACAACATCCTCCAGCCCGGCGCCAAGTACACCATCACCGGATGGGTGCGCCTCGCAGCGGGCACGGCCGCCACAAACGCCGACTTCACGATCAAGCGCACTGACTCCTCCTGCTCCGGCGGGTGCTATGACACTGTCGGCTCCTACCAGGTCCCCGTCACCTCCTCCGGCTGGGCGCAGATCGGCGGATCGTACACTGCCACCACCACCGAGACAGGCCTCCTGCTCTACGCCCAGCTCGTCGGCGCCACTACGGCCACTTCCTTCTATCTGGACGACGTGGTCATCACCCAGACCGCCCCGCCGCCCGGCGGCACGCTCATCGCCACCTACACCTTTGCCGACGGCGGCCTCGACGGCTGGGCGCCCTTCGGCTCGCCCAAGCTGACCAATGTCGCGGCCCCGGTGGCCGGCCCCAGCGGCGACACCCGCGTCCTCTCCGTCACCAACCGCACCGCCGCTTACATGGGACCGGGCCTGAACCTGCTGCACGTCAACAAGATCGTCGCCGGCGCCACCTACCAGGTCACTGCTTACGTCCTGCTGGCGAAGGCCGACGCCACGAACCCCACGGCCACCCTCTCTATCAAGACCACCGACTGCGCCGACACCTCTGGCGCGTACTCGAACATCGCCACCTCCGGCGCGCTCTCGACCACCGCATGGACCAAACTGCAGGGCGTCTTCAGTTACAGTGACCAGCCCGGCCCGCCCACCAGCCTCACGCTTTATATGCAGTCCAGCAGCGCCACTGACTCTTTCTACCTGGCGCACGTGGTCATCAGCGAGCTTAGCCCTCCGCCGCTGCCGCCGAGCCAGCAGGACAATTCCGGCATCAGCACCACCTTCGAGGACGGCGGGCTGGACGGCTGGGGCTCCCGCTCCGGCTCCTCCACCCTCGCCAACTCCACCGCCGCCGCCCACACCGGGACGCACAGCCTGCTCGTCTCGGGCCGCGTGGCCAATTGGGATGGGGCGCAGATCTCCGTCAGCGACAAGATGTACGTCGGCTCGCTTTACAACGTCAGCGTCTGGGTCCGCATGTTGCCCACCGGCGGCTCCAGCCACACGGTCAACCTCAGCCTCCAGACCACCCTCGACGGCAATGTCAGCTACAACAGCGTCTCGCCCTACCCCGGCATCAGTGTGCCCGCCGACGGCGCATGGCACCAGATCTCGGCGACCGGCTACACCATGTCCAACGCGTACGACACCGGTCAGGCGTATCTTTACCTCCAGACCGTCCCGTCCTCGGGCAACGACCTCGCCTCCTTCTACGTGGACGACTTCAAGCTCACCTATGTGAAGCCGCCGGTTATCCAGACCGACATTCCCTCCATCTACAAGACCTGGGCCAGCGATTTTCGGGTGGGCGCGGCCATCGACCCGGCCGACCTCTCCGGTCCGCACGCCCAGTTGCTGGCGCGCCACTTCGACTCGATCACCAGCGGCAACGAGATGAAGTGGAGCTTCATCGAGCCCTCCTACGGCAGCTTCACCTTCGCCGGCGCGGATAGCGAAGTCGGCCTGGCCGTCTGCAACAACATGCACATCCGCGGCCACAACCTGGTCTGGGCCGGTGGCGCCGAGACCCCCTCCTACGCCACCGGCGACGGCACCAACTCCGCCGCCAACCAGGCCACGGTCACCAAAAACATCCAGGAGCACATCCAGAACGAGGTCCAACACTTCGGCTCGGCCGTCTATGCCTGGGACGTGGTCAACGAGCCGCTCGATCCGTCGCAGTCCGACTGCCTCCTCCACGGCCCCTTCTACAAGGTCCTGGGCAAGAGCTACCTCGACATCGCCATCAAGGCCGCGCGCCAGTACGCGCCCGCCGGCACCAAGCTCTTCCTCAACGAGTGGGGAACCGACGAGCCGGCACGCCTGGCCTGCCTGGTTACCGTCGTCAAGGACCTCCAGACCCGCGGCATTCCCATCGACGGCGTAGGCCACGAGATGCACAACGCCATCAACTATCCCTCGACTGCGGCCATCGCCAACGCCATCAATACCGTCGCCAGCAACTTCCCGACGCTCCTCCAGCAGGTTACCGAGCTCGACATGAGCGTCTACAACGGCGGCGACACCACCACCAACTACGGCAGCAACATCCCCGCCCACGTGCTCGCCGAGCAAGGTTGGCTCTACAAGAGCTACTTCGACACCTTCCAGCAGCTAAAGGGCAAGCTCAGCGCCGTCACCTTCTGGGGCTTTGCCGACGACGACACCTGGCTCGACGGCTTCCCGGTCACCCGCACCGACTACCCGCTGCCGTTCGACCACAACTTGCAGTCCAAGCCGGCCTTCTGGGGCATTGTGGACCCCACGAAACTCCCCGGCTACGGCCTCACCTGGTCGATCGTCTCGAAGACCGGCGCAACCGGCGCCCGCGTCTGGACCCTGACCGCGAAGAACGGCCCTGTGGGCACGGCCTACGCCGTCCAGATCACCGGATTCAAGCTGACGCAAACCGCCGGCAAGGCCTGCACGCCGGTCGTCCACGCACCAAGCACCTACCCCGTCCTGCTCGGCGACATCCCGCTGGGCAAATCCTCGAACGCCGTCTACAAGATCAACTTCACCGGCTGCCCGGCGAACGCCGCCTTCACCCTCAGCGTCCCCTGGAACTCGGCGGTCTACGACACGGGCACCTTCACCGCAACCAGCCAGCAGCAGTAACAGTCCGCCACCGGAATCTCCGCCCCCTGGGGAGTGAGATCGTGGGTGCAAGCGGCGGAACTTCGGTGCAATGGATGAATCTGGGTGCCCCACCCTCGCCGCGTTTCTGTTCTTGCGGTTAGGGTGGGCTGGCACGCCGCCGGCCGCTCCCGCTTTCGCGCACCTTTTCCGCCGTCTCCCTCATCCAAACGAGTGCCATGACCAGCCAAGCCTCGCTTCCCCTCCGCACCCTCGGCAACTCGGATCTCCAGCTCACCCCCATCGGTTTCGGCGCCTGGGCCATAGGCGGCGGAAACTGGGAGTTTGCCTGGGGACCCCAGGAAGACTCGGAGTCCATCGCCGCCATCCACCGCGCCCTCGAGCTCGGCGTCAACTGGATCGACACGGCCGCCATCTACGGCCTGGGCCACTCGGAAGAGGTCGTGGCCCGCGCCCTCAAAACCGCGCCGCGGAAGCCGCTTGTCTTCACCAAGTGCTCCATGCGCTGGCACCCCGACCGCAACATCTACCGCTCGCTCCGGGCTGCTTCGGTGACCGAGGAACTCGAAGCCTCGCTCCGCCGCCTCGGCGTCGAGACCATCGACCTCTACCAGATCCACTGGCCTATTCCCGAGGAGGAGATCGAAGAGGGCTGGGAGGCGCTCGCTCGCCTGCGCCAGCAGGGCAAAATTCGCTGGATCGGCGTCTCCAACTTCAACGTCGCGCAGATCCAGCGGGTGCGGAAGATCGCCCCCGTCACCAGCATCCAACCGCCGTACTCCATGCTCCGCCGCGCCGTCGAGGAGGAGATTCTCCCCTTCGCCCAGACGAACGGAATCGGCGTCATCAACTACTCACCCATGTCCTCCGGCCTGCTCACCGGCAAGATGACCGCCGAGCGCGTCGCCGCCTTCCCGGCCGACGACTGGCGCCGCCGCGCCGTCGAATTCAACGAGCCGCGCCTCAGCCGCAACCTCCGCCTGGTCGAGCTGCTGCGCGAGATCGGTTCCGGCCACGGCGTCGAGCCGGGCGTCGTCGCCGTTGCCTGGACGCTCCGTCACCCGGCCATCACTGCCGCCATCGTCGGCGGCCGCAGCGCCGCCCAGGTCGAGGGCATTGCCCCCGCGCTCACCTTCCGCCTCAGCGACGAAGAGTACGGCCGCATCAACGGCTTCCTGACCGCAAACCCCGCCTGAGCCTGCCCCGCGCGATCGGGATAGGGGGGAGAGTCGCCTCTCCTCCCCTCCCACACCACCGGACAAGCGGGTCCGCATCCGGCGGTTCGGTTGGATTGAGCTATTCCCCAACGTACAGCCTAGTGTAGTGTCTCAGGCAGA
>JBAVMZ010000319.1:0-8309 GCA_049690595.1 Occallatibacter sp.
GGGCAATGGAATGGCGACAGCGGCCGACCCCGGCTCGGGCGCCGTCGCCCTCTGGGGAGAAGATGTCGGCGCCCTGTATGGCAAAACGATCCGCACCGGCGGTGGCAAGTACGTTGAGGTGCTGCCCAGTTCGCTCGCGGCCGGCACGCCCGACGTCGGCGGGCTGCTCACCTGCCTGAGCTGCCACGATGGCAACTACGCCACCAGGGCGATGATGAAGGACCAGGTCTACGAGACCCTGCCTCCCACTTACGGATCGAAGGGCTCGGTTCCGACATTGCTTGACCGGACCGGCAACTCCTCGGCCTTTCTCAACCAGCATCCGATGGGACTGAACGCCAGGATCAACTGCGGCGGCGGCACGGACTGGGATTGCACCACGGTCAACGGCGAAGTCAGGATGATCGGCGCCAACTCGGCCCGCTTTGTCTCCAACTACGGCTTCTTCGTCAAACCGGGCAGTTACAACAACACCGCCGTCGTCCTCTGCACCACCTGCCACAACCAGCACGTGATGAACGTGGTCAACGTCGGCAGTAACTCGGCGTCCGGGCTGCCCCCGGGCACGTACGCCACCATGTTCTTCCTGCGCGGCCCCTACAACCCCAACGACACCAACCCGCAATCCAACCAGACGGCGCAGTTCTGCCGCCAGTGCCACGCCGAAATGTCGAACGAGATGAACGGCAGCACCGCCGGAACGGTCTTCTGAACGAGGACACCTTGCCCGCGTCCCGCCGTTGCCAGGAGCTTACTTCTTCCTGCCCCCGGCCGGCGCGGACACGGGTTTGACCGTGCCGTCGGGATCGTGCTCGTACTGGTGGCAGACCAGCGCGCAGGTATTGTTTGTGCGGCTGTAGCTGACGGCCGTGCTTCCGTTCTGAGCCACCACGTTGAGATCGAAGTTCACCAGCCGCTCGCCGCTGATCGAAGTGCTGGTGTTGCCCATGCCGTGGGCCACGTGGCAGGCCGAGCAACTGAAGCCGGCCTTGATGTGGACGCTGTGCTTGGTAAAGCTGTTGTCCAGCATGATCTGGTTCTTCAGATCGTGGCACTTGGCGCACATCGCGTAGGGTCCGGTCTGGGTCAGGTCGGGCGTGGGATAGAGATTGTAGGCGGTTCCTCCCGGCACGTTGGCCCGGGTGTACTCGTACTCGCGCTCCAGGATGTGCTGCCACTTCGAGCCGTGCGGGCCGTTGGGGCCGGCGCCGCCGGATTCCCGGTTGTCGTCGCTGTTGTGGCAATCCGTGCACAGAATCTGCGTGCCCATCGCGCGGCCCTGCGTGACGCCGTCGAGGTTGAGCATATTGGCCAGCAGGCTGGGCTGGGACAGCGGCTTGGCGCTGCCGCTGCCGACGGGCTCCACCACCGGGTGGCTGGAGGGGGCCAGGGGGCCGAACTCCGCCAGCACGTTCAGCGGATCGCCGGCCGAGACCGCGCGCAGCGGGTAGTAGCCGAAGGCCACCGAGGTCGCCTTGCCCGTGCTGTTGCCGTGGCAGCGGAGGCAGTTCTCATACTGGTTCACGGCCGGCGTCAGCACGGTGGCGCCGTCGGTGGCGCTGATGCCGGCGATGTCCATCTGCGAGACGCGGATCAGCGGCGCCGGCGGGAAGGTCTTTACCATCTGCGAACCGTGCGGGCTGTGGCAGTCCACGCAGGTGGCGTGCCGGTTGCTGTTCAGCAGAATGGCCTCCGTGGGGTCGTGGGTGTTGTTGCCGGAGGGGAACGGATGCCCGATCCTGGGCGTGGCGTACTCGCTGGCCACGTTGTCGTAGGCCGGCATGGGAGAGATGTTGGCGCCGCCGCTGTGGCAACTGAGGCAGTCCAGCTCGTCCTTGCCGCGCAGCAGGCGCACCGGCCCGCCGCCGTTGTGCGGCGCGTGGCAGCCGTTGCAGGCGTCGGCGGCCACCGTCGCATAGCTGCCCAGGTTCGCTTGCGAGGCGATCTTGTTGCTGGTGGCCAGGGCATGCGCGCTGGTCGACCAGTCCGCCAGCGGGTTGATCTGGCCGCTCACCTGTCGCGCCGGATCGTGGCAGGCAAGGCAGAGCTGGCCGTTGGAGCTGTCCCGGACCAGGAAGTTCATCGCCACCAGGTCCCTGGCCTGCACGTGCGGCGTGTGGCAGGAGACGCACTCCACGTTGCCGCCGGCCAGCCGGACCGCGCCGGTGGGGTCGGCGGTCTTGTGCGTGGTCGTCAGCGACGCCGCCATGTCGATGTTGTCTTTAAGAGGCGTCACTAGGCTGAAGGGGTGCGAGGACTGCATATTGGTGCCGAAGACGTCGGCCGAGTTCATCGAGCCCTTCATCGTCACCTGGCCGTAGGCCACGGTGGTGCCCACCGCCACGCTGCCGTCGTGGCAACTGAGGCAGTGATTCGTCGAGCGGCCCACGGTCGGCTGCCGGGCGGTGTTCTTCTCCGTGTCGCTGGTATAGGTGGTGTAGACCTGGGTGGTGAGCCTCTGGTTCCAGAGGCCCATGTTGAGCCCGGAGTGCGGGGCGTGGCAGTAGGAGCATGAATCCGGGCGAGCGCCGGTAATCGGCGACGAGCTGCCCGGCCCGAAGTTGTGCATACCCAGCACATCGCCGGCAATCTGTGCGCGAAGCGCTGTCCCGGCCAGCAGGATTGTCAGCGTGGCAACTGCTGTCCTGATCTTCACTTCATTCCCCCGGTGGCCGCCGTCTTCAGGCCAGAGTACTGGAAAACCTGCACGCGGCGGTTGAAAGAATCCACCACAAATACCCGGTCCTCGTGGTCGATGTAAAGCCCGGAGGGCAGTTGAAACTGCCCCGCGTGCGACCCCGGCTCCCCGAAGTAATAGAGCAGTTGGCCCTGGCGGTCGAAGACCTGCACCATGCCCCAGTCCGCATCCACCACGTAGAGATGTCCCTCCGAGTCGACCCCGACCGCCTTGGGCCGAAAGAAGGCGCCGGCGCTGTCGCCGAGCTTGCCGATGGTGGACTGAAAGGCGCCGCTGCGGTCGAACGCCTGCACGCGGAAGTTCATGGCGTCGACGACCAGCAGGCTGGAACCGTCCAGGCGCAGCTCGGTGGGCAGGTTGAACTCGCCCGGCTCCTGGCCCGTCTTGCCCAGGGTGGCCTCCACATTGCCCTGCATATCGAGCACAAAGACCTGGTCGCGGAGGGTGTCGGTGATGTAAATACGCTGCGCCGCCGAGTCCACGGCGATGCCGGTGGGGCGCTTGAAGTATCCCTCGCCGCCCTTCAGGCTGCCGATCGCACGCCGGTACTTGCCGCTCGCGTCGAAGACGAAGACCTCGCCGGAACCGGAGTCGGTCACGTAGATATTGTCTTCGGCGTCCACCGCCACGCACTGCGGGGTGCGCATCGAGTCCTTGCTCTTGCCGGAGCGCTTGAGGAACTTGTACTTGCGCTGCGCGAAGTCGAAAATATGCACGCCGCCGGCGCCGGGATCGGTGACGATCACGCGCCCGTGCGAATCGGTGACCACGCTGTAGGGCCGCACCATGAAGTGGTAGTCGGGCGCGCCGGCGATGACGTCCACCAGCTTGGCCCAGAAGCCGCGGTTCGGGTTCACCTCGGCTTCCGACTGGAAGCTCCGCTCCCAGGTGAGCTTGCGCCCACCTTCGAGCGTGAGTTCCCACTGCTCCGGCGTCGCCGCCGTGCGCTTGCTCCTGGCCTCGGCGGCGGGCAGGGCCAGCAGAAGAGCAGCGCCCGCCAGCATCAGGGCCGCTCCCCGGTTACGCCAACCATTCCGGCTTAGAAGAAGTTGAACCAACGCGCCACCCCAATGTAGAAAGAGGATAAATCCTGCGGCGCCGATTTGGAGCCTGAGAAGCCCTGTTCCAGGCGTGCAAATCCGCTGGTGAAGTGCAGCTTGCGGACCTGGTATTGCACGAGGGCGTTCAACTGGTTGTTCTGGTTCGCCGACGCGACCGTGCTGCTGGTCGTGTTGCTGTGCGATTTCGAGTACGAGACCGAGACGATGAAGCGGTCCACGGGACTGGCCGAGACCGCGAAGGAGTAGCTGTCGCCGCCGAAGAGCACATACGAGTTCGAGGGCGGCACGGGCGGGGGCGTGGGAATCAGCCCGCCGCCCGTGGCCAGCGCCTGGCCGTTCCCCTTGGTGTAGTTGCCGGTGGCCGTGATGGCGGAGCCGTAGCCGATGCTGGCATTGTAGCTCTGGCTCGAGTTCGTCGCGCCGGGGTCCTGCGTGAGGCCGGTCCGGGCGCCGCCCGCGCCGGCGCTGACGATCAGATCGCCGAACTTCCGCCGCACCGTGCCCGAGAAGTTGTACGAGGAGCTCATGTAGGTGATCAGCAGCGTTTGCACGTTCTGCGAGTAGCCGAAGAGCGCCGTGACATCCCAGTTGCGCAGATGGGTGGTGTAATTCGTATTCGCCGAGAAGCCCAGGGAATTGCTGCCGGACTTGTCGGCTTCGTTGTCCACCACGGTCACGGTGGCGTTGAGGGTGCCGTTGCGCATCAGGTGCGAATAGGCTGTGTTGCCGCCGAACGAATTCACTCCGTACGACTCTCCCAGAAAGGTCTGCGAGCGCCGCTCGACGAAGGCCGAGGTCTGCAGCCGCTGCTGCGGGGAGTAGGTGGCCACGCCGGTCAGGTCAAGCGAGTTCGACGGCTGGCTGTTGTTGATGGTCGAGGCCGTGCCGCCGCCGGAGACGACCTGCTGAATCAGCTGCCCGGCCAGGTTGTCGGTGTAGCTGGTGCTGAACGAGAGCGCGAACTTGGCGGTCGGATGCACGGCGGCGAGCGCGTTGACCAGGTCGATTGTGCCGTTGGTCCTGTAGCCGAGCGCATTGGTATCCCACGTGGAACGGGAGTATGCAGCCGAGATCGAACCCTGCAGCGGCAGCGAGTGGGCGACGTTGAAGCCCTCGGCGCTGTTGTCCGTCTGGGTCCGGATGGTGCCCACGCTGCTCACAATCTCCGGAATCAGCGAGTGGTTGCCGCCCAGGTTGTAGTAGGCGCCCATGTTGAAGCCCATCAGCGAATAGCCCGAATGCAGGTTCAGCGAGTGGAAGGAGTTCGATCCATGGTCCGTGCTTCCGTAGACCGTGTACTGGCTGTTGCCCAACTGGTAACCGGCCGAGAAGCTGGGCGCGTTGGGGATGTTCTCCGACCAGTTGATGGAGAAGTTGTCGGTGTTTCCATGGGTCACGTAGTTGGCTACGCCGGGGACACTGTAGCTGCCTTCGCTGTCGAAGGCCTTGGAGTAGCTGACCGATCCGGGGAAGCGGCTCCCGCCGAAGAGGTTGGCCGTGAAATAAGCGCCGCTGGTGCTGGAAATGGACTGGTAATTGGAGTTGGCTCGCGACTGGTTCACGTAAACCGAGGCGTTGTACGACAGGAAGCTCGGTTTGTAGTACGCGCCGGCCAGCGTGGCGCTGCCGCCCAGCGTCCAGGTGTGATCCGAGCTGGTCTGATTGCCATAGTCAGCCGTGTAGCCGGGGGCAAGCATCCCGCTCAGGCTGGTCACACTGAGCCCGTCCACGTGGACCTGAGCCGCCGCTGGAAGAACCAGGGCCAGCAAACCAGCTTTAAGAATCAACGCAAATCGAGAAATACCCGACACAGTTCGTCATCCTTCGATGTTTCAGCGCCTGTGCCGGCCGCTGAGCCTTTGTCTGTGTGCCAGGCCCGGCCGCGGCCTTTCCGCTGGCTGTCGATGCCGGACGTCTGCCGGGAAGCTCGCTCACATCCCTGAGCTCCGCCCCCCGTCCTCCTCTTACTCTTCGATCTTCGCGTTCTGCCGCAACTGCTTATCCAGCGCGGCCCGAATCTGGTTCTTCTTCTTTTCGTGCAGGTCCTTGATCAACGTCGCCTTCACGTCTTCGAAGCTCACCTTGCCCGCCGGCGTGTGCGCGTTCAGCCGCACAACGGTGTAAATCTGGTCCACCTGAATCACATCGGTGACATCGCCCGGTTTCATGCCGGCCAGCGCCTTCAGCACCGGCGGGGCAATCTGGCTCACCGGCATCGCCTTGTGCTGACCCATCATCACCCGGTAGTCGTCGTCCGACATCTTCTCCGCCAGCAGCCCGAAGGCCTCGGCCGTCTTGGTGGGCCTGGCCTGACGCTCCGCCTCGTCTGCGCGCTTGTGCGCTTCCTTGAGCTGGTCGGCGGTCGCGTTCGCCGGAGGCAGAATGGAGATGGTCTGGATGGTGTAAGCCTCAGGGCGCTCGAAGCGGGCCGGGTTCTGGTCGTAGAATGCCCTGGCCTCGGCTGCCGAGACAACGCTCTTGTCCTCGACCTCCACCTTGAGAAGCGCCTCGATCAGCAGCGAGCGGCGGATCTTGTCGCGCAGTAGCTGCTGAGAGCCGTGGAAATCGCTCTGGAGAAACTGATGGAACTCGTCCGGCGAGGCGAACTGCTTGCGGAACTCGGCTTCGGCCTGTTGCATCTTCGCCGGTGAAACGGCCATCTTGCGGCGTGTCGCTTCCTGGTAAACCAGCTCTTCGAAGACCAGCATCTTCATGGCGCCGTCGCGGATTCCCGCTTCCATGTCCTTGGGAATTCCGCCGTGCTGCCGGGCGTAAGGGAAGATGGCGTACTCCTCGCGAACCAGATCGGCCTCGGTGAGCACCGCGCCGTTGACGCGCGCCACGGGTTTGCCGGCCGGCGCAGGGGCCGCTGGAGGAGTGAATACTGTGGGGGCGTGCGAGGCGACCTGGGCTCCCGCCGTGGCGAGGGCCGCCAGCAGAAACCCGGCGATGGGGAATGTGACCTTCACGATAAGTGTCCTGAACACGGGAAAAGAAGGGGAGGGAGTTGAGCCCCCCTCCCCTTCCGATGCAAACAGGTTAGAAGGTGGTGGTAGCGGTGCTGCCGTTCATCTCGTTCGACTCGCCGCCGTGGCACTGGCGGCAGAACTGCGCCGTCTGGTTGCTGTCGGTGGTGGTGCTGTTTGGGTTGTACGGGGCGCGCAGGAAGAACATGGTGGTGTAGCTACCCTTCGGCAGGCCGGTGTTGGTGGCGCCGCTGGCAATGTTCACCACGTTCATCACGTGCTGGTTGTGGCAGGTGGTGCAGAGAACCACAGGGCTGCCGCCGTTATTGCCCAGCTTGACGAAGAAGCCGTAGTTCTTGACGAACTGCGGGAAGTAGGTGCCGCCGGTCATCGAGACCGAAGCGCCGGTCAGCGTGCAATCCCAGTTGTAGCCGCCGCCGCAGGCAAAGATCGCGTTCAGGCCCACCGGGTGGTCGTTGAGGTAGTTCGACAGGCCGGTGCCGTCCTTGCCGAGCAGGGTCGGTATCGGGTTGGTGCCGTAGGTCGCCGGCAGTTTCTCGTAGACCGCGTTCTGCATCATGGCGCCGGTGGCGTAGTTGCCGTCATGGCAGCTCAGACACATCAGAACGCCGCTGACGTCCACAGTGCCCGCGGAGACGGCGGGAAGGGTCTCGGAGTAGCTGCCATGCTCGCTCTGGCCGGTGACGATGGTCTTGCCCACGAGTGGACCGACATCCTCGCCCCAGAGGGCGATGTTGCCGGTGCTGGTGTCCGTGGTCTTGATGCCGTTGCCGAAAGCGCCGCTGTGCGGAGCGTGGCAGGCGGCGCAGCCGCGGCCGTAGTTAAGGTGAGCACCGAGAACGTCGGTGGAGATTGTCCCGATTTGAGCTGCCGCGAAGCTTGCGGCGGCCAGGAAGAACAGAGCAATGAGTACAACACGTTTCATCGAGTAGAGCCTCCTAATGCGCACTGGTACCGCTCGTCTGAACCGGGTTCTCTCCCCGAGGGACGTTGCACTCAGTTCAGCCTCGACATATTTCCGTGCACGAGGCGTGCCGTTGTCTTAATATCTGCTCATTTTTCCGCAACGCACCGGAAATTATTGCAAAGAAACGGCTTCCGCATCCCGCCGTGCCTGCCTGCCGGCCCCTGAGTCAAGTCCGGCGCCCGGCGTTGCGCAATCTGGCACAGTGACGTTGGTGAAATTCCCCAAAGTCATTCCAAAAGGCCCACTTTTCCCCCGCTCCGGGCCAGTCCAGCCAGATTCAACGCAATGTGATGATTATCACGTATCCGGGTGCTGGATGCTGCCATACTTTTCTTTCTCCACCGTTAATGTGGAGCTGCCACCCGCGCCGGCCTGCC
The DNA here is from genome assembly GCA_049690595.1 of Occallatibacter sp. GTDB lineage: Bacteria > Acidobacteriota > Terriglobia > Terriglobales > Acidobacteriaceae > Telmatobacter. Next base: position 8,091 of record JBAVMZ010000319.1, read on the forward strand.
TCTCCCCGTTCCGCGGCCCATCTTGCTCTGGGCCGGCCCGCGCACCGCGTGGATAATCAAAAGAGTCTGCCTGCCCGGCAACCTCTGACCAGGAAAGAGCACCGTATGACGAACCAACCAACCACCGCGCATGCTGCCAGCCCCGTCTTGCCGGCGGCGCGGGTCTATGCGATGGCGGCTCTCTGTCTCGCTGCCGGACTGGCGGCCGGATACCTGCTG
>JBAVMZ010000320.1:0-2808 GCA_049690595.1 Occallatibacter sp.
GCGTGGGCGCGCACCTGTGGAGCCCGGCGGGGTCTGGCGCGGCGCTGGCGTCGCTTTCGGCGGACCCTGCAGCGGCGCACGCGGACGCTGGACCCAGGTTCGGATCACATTCGGATGGCGCGGCTTATCCATTGCGGCCTCCTTACAGATCGTCAGGCAGCCTGCCGGCTGCGGCCATAGTTTACAGCTAATTGCGCAGCACGAAAAGCCCCGCCGGGCGGGCGCATGGAGAACCTTCGCACGGACGCCTGTCCGCATCCCGCCTTCTCCGGCGCCGCGCTATTGCGTCATGCACTGGGCTCCTCAAGCCGCTTCGCGGTGTCTATGATGGGGAGAGGATTGTAGAAAGTGCCTATCGTACCGACAGCTCCGCCCCGCAAGACCAGTTTGATCCCGATCGCCATCGTCGCGATCCTCGTGGTGGTGGCGGGCGCAGCCATCTGGTTCTTCCTGTTGCGCGGCGGCGGCCGGCCCGCCCAGCCCAATCCGCTAACGCCAGAGGCTAAGGCCTACGTGCGGAATCTCGGTCTGGCGGAAGTGGAGATGAAAGCGAAGGAGAACGCGCTCGGCGGCACACTCGTGGAGATCACCGGCAAGATTACGAACAAGGGGTCCCAGGCGCTCCGCGCCGTCGATCTCAACTGCATTTTCTATGATCCGTATGGCCAGGCGGTGATGAGGGAACGCGTACCCATCGTCAAGTACAGAGGCGGCACGGGGTTACAGCCCGGCGAGACGAGAGGCTTCCGGCTGCCGTTCGATTCCATTCCGCCGGGATGGAACCAGGCGCTCCCGCAACTGGTGATTGCGGGCATCGATTTTGAGAAGTGAGCGGGGAACTGGACGCGCGATGGACCCCGGCGGGGTTTTTTGTGCGTGCCCGTTCCGCATTTTCCGGATGGAGATTGAGCACGAGGCGTTTTCGCTTTCCCACGCGGGCTCTCGTAAAGTAGAGAATAGAGTTTAGAGAACTCGAGTAGTCGTCTCCTCTTTGAGATCAGATGGATTCAATTACACTTCGCATCCGGCTGACCGCATCCAAGAAGCTCTCGCTGAAAATCCGAGTGATTCCAAAGAGCCCTAAGACCGAATGGGGTGGCGTCCTGGATGATGGCACCATCAAAGTGAAGGTCGCCGCCGTGCCCGAGAAGGGCAAGGCGAACGAGGAATTGATTCGCTTCCTTGCGGGGGAGGCCGGCGTGCCCAGGGACAACGTCGAGGTTGTCGCCGGCGCCGCCAGCCAGAACAAGCTCGTCCGTCTAAGAATGTAGCGGCGGCGCATCTCAGTCGCGCTGGAGTAGTTTCCGGCCCGCAATCCACCCCGCCGCGCCAAGCACGGCGACCACGCCTCCGTGCCAAAGCGCCGAGTGCCCGCTCTCCACCACCGGGCAATACGTCTCCTGAACGATAAAGGCCAGACAGCCCGCCGCGACGCCGGCAAACCAGCCCGCTCGAAGTGGGGATAGTAGATAACCGCGCCGCATCACCAGCCAGATCGCCGCGCCGGCCGCGAAGCCAACCAGCAGACCGTCGCACCAGCAAAGCGCCCCATGCTGCCAGAATCGCTTCTCAGGCCGGAATTCGTACAGCATGAACGGCCCGGCCCACAACAGAGCCGCGAGCGCCGCTACCGCATACCTCCAGGGCGCAGCCAGACTCAGGCCCGGCTCGCGTTCGCGCAACGCCGCGGCCAGGGAGAGCACCAGCACGCTGCCAGCACCCAGGTAACTCGCGGCTCGTTGCCACGGCAACCGGGCTGCCCAGCCATGCGTGCCGAACACCCATACGCTGACGCATACCAGGCACGCCAGGGCAGCCAGTGTGCCGACAGCCGCGACCAGAGGGCTTCGCAGCGAATGCACGGGCGTCAAGTGGAGTACCGCCGCCTCGGCCTTGGCCAGCGCGGAGGCGGGCGGCGCGCCGCTCCGGGCTTCGTTCAACGCTTGGGCGAGCGCCTGGCAGCGGGGACACACCGCCGCATGTTGCCGGGCCTCTTGAGACAGGCTGAGCGGGTCACCCAGATCGAGCAGGACGTCAAACTCGTCGCACGTGATTGGGCGCTTCACTTTGCTCATTGAGCGCCTCGCTCTCCACCCAGCAACGCCCTGAGCGTCTGATAGGCCCGGTGCGCGCGCAGTTTGATGGCGCCAACCGTCGAGCCCTGAATGCGCGCGATCTCTTCGAGGCTGAGCCCGGACACCTTCAGCATCACCAGCACCTGGCGCTGGCTCTCGGGCAGCGCCAGCATCAGCTTCTGCAGCGTCAGCCTCTGTACAACGTCGTCGGTCCGCTCGCAGGCCGGCTCGGGCGCGTTTTCGAGCGTCGATTCGCGGCCCTGGCGGCGCTGCCTGCGGCGGTACCCGTCCAGCCGCGTATGCTCGGCGATCGAATACAACCAAGGCAGCACGGGGCCTGGCGGACGATAGGTGTGGCGCGCCTTATGGATGCGGATCCAAGTGTCCTGGAGCAGGTCCTCGGAAAGATCCGCGCTGCGTGTGTGGGCGAGGAAGGAGCGATACAGCATCGGGCTTACGCGGCGGACCAGCTCCGTCGCCGCAGTCTCATCGGCCCTTTGGTACGCCTCCATCAAAGACTCCAGAGGAATCTCCCCTGAAGCTTGTTCGTCGCCGCCGAGCAGAAAGTTTCCCCCCTGACGCGTCATGATACCATCGGGATCCATCCGGGCGAATTGTGAAATGAATTGCGAAGGCGGCGTAACCGGAGACCCTACTCGTCCGAATCGACTCTTGCAGCCGGAGCCGGTGGTTGTAGGGCGGCGCTCCAGCGCCGCGTGGGGCCTCCAGGCCC
>JBAVMZ010000321.1:0-19582 GCA_049690595.1 Occallatibacter sp.
CGACAACGTGGAGCTGACGGTGGAGCTGATTACGCCGGTGGCTCTGGAAAAGGGTCTGCGCTTCGCCATTCGCGAAGGCGGCCGCACGGTGGGCGCCGGTACGGTCTCGGAGATTATCAAGTAGCGAGTTCGCAGTTCGTAGTTCATAGTTGGGACGCCGGCAGAACGGGCTTTTCGCTGTGAACTACGAACTAAGAACTACGAACTGAAGGGAATTGGAACGATGCGGGAAATTGTCACATTGCAATGCACTGAGTGCAAGGAGCGGAACTACTCGACGACGAAGAACAAGAAGACGACCACTGGCCGTCTCGAGTTCAAGAAGTTCTGCAGCCGCTGCCGCAAGCACCAGCCGCACAAGGAAACGAAGTAGGGCGAGTTGTCAGTGGTCAGTGTTCAGTGATCAGTTGGGGCATGGGTGGGGACGGCGAATAGGCCCGACCCGGCGAGAAACAAACCGATCACTGATCACTGACAACTGATCACTGCTTTTAGGGGCGTAAGCTCAACGGTTAAACTGTCGGTCTCCAAAACCGAACTTGGGGGTTCGAATCCCTCCGCCCCTGCCAGATTGAATCGGGATACGCCGGGCCCGGACGCCCGGCGCGAAGGATCAGCAGTATGGGAACGAAGGCAACAATCGTAAAGCCGGAGGAGCGCGGACCGGCCAGGCGGCGGGAGCTGGGCGCCGGCTCGAAGCTGGTAGCCGGCGTCACCGGCACCTGGAATGACTTCCGCAACTTCCTCTCCGATGTGCGCGCCGAGATGCGCAAGGTGGTCACTCCCTCGCGCAAAGAGGTGAAGGCTACGACCACAGTGGTGATCGTGGCGGTCTTCCTCTTTGGCGTTTACTTTTTTCTGGTAGACGGGATCTTCTCTGTGGCTCTGACCCGGCTGCTGTCAAAGCTGGGCGCCCAGTAGCACAACGGCGCGCGAATCGAGACTTCGATGGCAGAAGAATTGGAACAACCGGGCGAGCAACCACAGCCGCAGCGCAACGAGCGCTTCCGCTGGTACATTCTGCATGCCTACTCGGGCTTCGAGCGCAAGGTCAGGGAATCGATCGAGAGCCGCGTGCAGGCCTTCGGGCTTTCTGACCGCGTGGGCCGCGTGATGATTCCCGTCGAGCCGGTGACCGAGATCATCAATGGCAAGAAGCGCACCGTCGAGCGCGTCTTTCTGCCCGGCTATGTGCTGGTCGAAATGGAGCTGGACAACCAGCTCTGGCATGTCCTGAAGGACACGCCCAAGGTGACCGGCTTTCTGGGCACCGGCGACAAGCCGGTGGCGCTGACCGAAGAGGAGGTCTCTTCCATCCTCTTCCGTTCCGAGACCGCGAAGGAGAAACCGCGGCTCAAGATCAGGTTCGAGAAGAACGAGCAGGTCCGGATTACCGACGGCCCGTTCGCCAATTTCAACGGCGTGGTGGACGAAATCAACGAAGATCGCGAGACGCTCAAGGTCATGGTGACCATCTTCGGACGCTCCACCCCGGTCGAGCTGGAGTTTGGCAAGGTGGAAAAGATTGAGTAGCTGTCAGCTTTCAGCTATTAGCTTTCAGCTTCTAACCGGGCAGCCAGCCTAGCAGGCGCCCGGTTGCGAGCGAACGCTGAAGAGACAGCACCAAAATTCGAATGAGCACCGACCGGCTGAAAGCTGAAAGCTAGGAGCTGAAAGCTGGTTCCGAAGGAACCAAATCATGGCACCTCCGAAGAAGATTACGGGATACGTCAAGCTGCAGATCGTCGCCGGCAAGGCGACGCCGGCGCCGCCGGTCGGGCCCGCGCTGGGCCAGGCCCAGGTCAACATCATGGAGTTCTGCAAGCAGTTCAACGCGCGCACCTCCAACAAGGAGATGGAAGGCCTGGTCATCCCGGTGGTCATTACCGTCTATGGCGACCGCACCTTCAGCTTTGTCACCAAGACCCCGCCGGCGGCCGTGCTGCTGAAGAAGGCCGCGGGCATTGAGAAGGGCTCGGGCACGCCGAACAAGGAAAAGAAGGGCAAGGTCACCGAGAAGCAGGTGCGCGAGATCGCCACCCAGAAGATGCCCGACTTGAACGCCGCCTCGGTGGAGACGGCCATCAAGAGCATCAAGGGCACCGCCCGCTCCATGGGCATCGAAGTCGTCGCCTGAGTCCGGTTCAGCACTTAACCACGGAGGCCTTCCCCGCGCGGGAGGGCCTTCGTGTCTCTGCGCCCGGTTTGCCCAGTGGCCACCGTCGCGCGGGCTGCTTCAACTCAGAACCACCTCCCCAGGGTGACGTAGACCTTGCGGTGGCCGGCGTCGCCCGCGGAAGCACCCACGGTGAAGAGGCCGACCGGCGTGTTGGCCACCAGCGCGGTGATCCCGTCCTGGCGCAGGAAGCTGCGCGCCTCCGGCGACCAGACCTCGCCCGCTTCGTAGCCGATCGCCACGTAAAGCCCCTGGCCGACGCCCGTGGGCAGCGAGGCAATGCGGTGCATCAGACCGGCGTGGGCCAGAGCCGTGTCGGTTCCGCGGTATTCGTCGAAGGAGGAGGCCGACAGGCTCAGTGGCCCGCCGAGGGTGAAGCGGTAGGGCTGGGCCACGTTCGCGCGCAGGTAGCTGTTGATCTCCGTGCCAAAGCCGAAGATGTTGTCGCGCCACGGCTGGGTGCGGCTGAAGGAGGCCTTGACCAGCGGCGCATTGCTGCTGCCGGCGGCATGGTAGAGAGCGCCGGCGGCAAGTGAAAGCCTGAACCCGCTCGGCGAGAGGAGACCGGCCTGCGCCTGGTCGAAGACGATGTGCAGCACCCCGGTTTGCGCGGTCCCCGACAGGTACGGTCCGCCGCCCGTGCCCGCGCGGAGGCTCCACTGCGTCTCCTCGGCACGCCACTGGCCAGAGACCTGGAACTTCCTCGAGAAGGTGCGCCCGGTGTCGAGACCCACCTCCAGGTTCTGCTGGAATCGCTCGGCAACGCGCTTCTGGTTTACCCACAGGTACACCGGCTCGCGCACCACACGGGCGCGCGGTTCCACGAACCAGCCGCCTGGCGTCAGCATCCGGTAGTATCCCGCGGAGAGGTCGGTGCGGTAGCCCAAGTGGGCGTCGGCGCGGAGCTCCGAGCCGTAACCGCCCAGGTTCTGATGGACGAGGCGCAGGGTCATCTCCTCGCGGGTGATGTTGGAGGTGGATGCGCCGAGTTCGGGAGCGATGAGCAGGAACGGCGGCCCGTTCGGGTCGCCATGCAACCGCACCAGCAAGCCGGAGTCCGTCCCGCTGCCAGGGGCCGCACCCGGCGCCGCCGCGGCGGAGAAGCTCTCCCATGTGGCGCTCAGGCTGCCTGCCGACTGAACGGACTTCAGGGCGTTGAGCGTCGTGGCCGGCAGCAGTGGATGGCCGAGGAGCGGTTTGGTATCGCGCTCGACCTCGCGGACGGCGCCCGGCGAACCGCCCTCTACGCGCACCTCGCGGAGCGTTCCCGGTTGGCCGGCGCGGCGGCTCTGGCGCGCGGCCAGATAGGCCTTCCAGGCCGCCTCGTCGAGGGCGAAGCGCTGCAGTGCGGCGCGGTTGTGCTCTGCCGCCCGGTACCCGGCATCGATCAGTTCGCTGGCGCGGGCATAGTCGGTGCCGGTGAATCCCTGCACCGGAACCGAGATCACCAGATCTGCCAGCTTCTGTGCCTGCAGCACGTTGAGCTGGACGCCTGCAATGAAGGCGCGGTTGAGCACGGTGACAATGGAACTGGTGTCGGGCGCGGCCACGTCGCCATTGTCCAGATGCACCGCGATCACCGCGTCCGCATGGAGGCTGCCGCGCAGCACGTCGGTGGGCAGGTTGTCCAGAATCCCGCCATCGACCAGGAAGTGGCCGCTGCGCGCCTGGACCGGGGAAAAGACGCCGGGAATGGAGATCGAAGCCCGCACCGCATCCGGCAGCGGCCCGGCGGCAAAGGTTACCGGCTCCAGCGTGTTCAGATCGGTGGCGACGCAGCGGAAGGGGATGGGCATCCGGTCGTAGTCCGCGTCGTCTCGGTTCCAGGCGGCCATGTTCGTCGAGAGGAACTCGAGCACGCCTCGGTCGCTCAGCAGCGCATTGCGCAGGCCGGGGAAGCGCCGCAGGCCGACGGTGACGGCCTGGGGCAGCTCACGGCGGTCCTGCCGGCGCCGGAAGCTGGCATCGGCGTACGGAGTTTGCAGCGTGAAGACGCGGGTGAATGCGTCGCTGACGGCCAGAGCGCGCAGCTCTTCCGGCGAGAGACCGATGGCATAGAGAGCGCCGACCAGCGATCCCATGCTGGTTCCGGCCAGCCGGTCCACCGGGATACGGTTCTCTTCGAGCCAGCGGAGCACGCCGACATGAGCGATGCCCAGCGCGCCGCCACCCTCGAGCGCCAGGCCGACCGCCGGCCGGCCCGAGGGCGCGACAGCAGGAAGCCTCCCGCCAGCCTGTTGAGCGGGCGCCTGGCCGCGGGCCGCGAGGGCAAGGGTCAGGACAGAGAAGAGGGCGAGAGCTCGTTTCACAACCACGGCAAGCCTCCGCGGAATAGCACCTGTCTTCAACCTAATGCAGATTCTGGAAAGCTTCAGTGATGGGGGGAACGGACTTCAGCCGGCTGGAGCCGGCGAGTGCCACAGTGGAAAGGCTCTTCCGGGCACAAGCCACCCCTCCGCGCAGCCCGCGGCGGCGCGCCCAGGGTGCCCGGTGGCTCAATCCCTACTTAGCTGGAGGCGGAGTGAAGAGCTCGCGCTTCGGGGCTGGTTCTGCCTTGGGCTTAGGCTTGGGTGCCTTCTTGACTTCCTTCTTGCCTTTGTCTTTGTTTCCCATGCCGCACAGTATGACACAAATTGGGAGGACGAAAAAAGACGCGGAGCAAACCCGCGCCTTTTCGAGTGGAAAACGACAGGAATGAAACGCCGGCTCGAACGGCGGTACCTATTTCACTGCCAGCGAATCTGGAGCGAGCACCACCTTCCGCGGTGCCAGTATGTGCCCGTGGAAACCGTTCGTTTTGATCTCGACCACCGCCAGATTGGTCTTTTTGTCCAATGGAGCGGAGAAGGTGACCAGGTACTCGTTGAGGGATTGCTCACGCACTTGGTCCAGGTACGGACCGATTCGAACCGCGCCATTCGAGGCATATCCAAAGCTCTCGCCCCCGGTCTCTTCGGCGAGTTTGGACAGCATATTCGTTCCGGCGGGGTCATTTCCCCAGAGAATCGTATTGACTTGGATTCCGGCCCGCACCGCGTCGTCCACCGCGGACTGAAGGCGGACATTGTCAGAAGTGTATTCCCTCAGGATTGGGTCGATGCCGCTGGTGGCAATCACAACGATTCGCCGCGCATGGCGATTGCCGGAGGGCCAGTGCTTGGCCAGATCGCTCAGGCAGATGTAGGGGTTGGTCAGCCGGGACGGACCGTTGGTTGGCGGAATGACTGCCTGTTGCGCTTGTGCCGGGTCGCTGGTCAACTGCGACATCAATACCGTCCGGTAATCGGTCAGGTAGGCAAAGGCAACGCTCGTGTTGGCCGGCAGCGTATGAAAGAAGTTGCGAACCGTACCCAGTTCCGAGATCATTCCGGTCTCAAGCAGCACGACCATCTCGATCGGATTGCCTGCGCCCTGAAGCCGCTCGACAGAGTCGATCTTCGTCGCTGCGCCATTGACACGGAGCTTGAGCTGATCGACTGCAGGCGCGGTGTTGTGGTTCCCGCTGACCACAATGACTGCACGGCCTCTGCCTGACAGGGGGCTGGATTGTGCAAGTAGATGGGTTGCGGCCAGACAGAGCAGGATCCCGTAACCCAATAAACCTATTCTTCTGTTTTGCATCTGCGACCTTTCATGGTGGATCGAGGCGGCACTTCCTGAAGCGGATGTCAATCTCGATTGACAGGAAGAAATGACTGGAGAAGGACCGCAGGCCGGTTCACCCCTGGCGGGTCCATCTCCAGACGGAAGATTCAATAGGCAATCGTAACAGTCTGTTCCCGCGCATATCGCAAACCGTGCACCAGTTTCCGAGCGTGGAATCTGCATCTTCCACACGGCTCTTTCCAGCAGAAAGGCGTGTCCAGGGGGCTCCCCGCGCCGTCAGGACCACCACGGCTTTCGAGCCTGTTCCGATGCTGTCCCGGAGGCGGCCTGTGACGTAGCCGAGCGGCCAGCGCCGCGATCGCGCGATTTCGTAATCTCCCCCATGACCTTGGGTGCCCCAGGTCTCGATTCTGAGACCTGGGAAACCGCAAAACTACATGGTCGCGGTGCCTGCCTTTGTCTCTGTTTCCCACAGGTGCCGGTGTGCCACAAGCAGCTGCCTCGGGAGAAGTCAAAATCCCTCTCACTGCCTCGTCGCCCGCACAGCCTCCCGGGTCAAGCGGTCGTGGTTCAGAATGGCGTTGAAGACCAGAGCATAGCTAGCCACCGTTTCGCCGCGATAGACGGGATTGTTGGCAAACAGCAGCACGCTCCCCGCGCCCAGGTGCGCATTCACCACGATGGCGTGCTCGGCAATCGATCCCCCCTTGTCCAGCAATCCGTCGAGCAGCAGCGACTTGCCCTCGGCAAAGCGCAGAATCACCTCTGGCCGCAGCGCTGCCGGGATCACGCTGGGGTTGTTGCGCATCTGGTCCTCGTTCAGCTTGCGCGGCTCCCAGGGCTGCTGCTTTTCGAGCGCCTCTGCCTCCGCCGGCTTGCGGGCCTGCGGCGCGTCGCCATCATCGAGCGAGCCGCGCCCCGTCGGCCTCTCGGCGTAGGGGTCCATCAACAGGCGGCGATTGCTGACGCTTACCGTATTCGATACGTTGAAGGCCATGCCGGCCGAGCTCATCACCGGCAGGCTGGCGCCGAAGCCGAAGGCCACCGGGCTCTCGCGGTTGACGAAGACCGCATTCAGCACCGAGCCGGTCACGCGCGCCTCGGCGTGCGGAGCCAGGCTGACGCCGGGCGCCAGTCCGGTCTCGATGGCGAACTGCGCCGTGTCCTCGCACGTGATCAACAGCCCACCCTGCTCGACAAACTTCTTCAGATGCGCCAATCCCTCCCAGCCCAGCCCGGGCCGCACATCGGCGGTCGAGTCGATGCGGCCCAGGTTCGGCGTCAGCTCCGTCTTCTGCCACGGCATCGGGTTGTGCCACAGCGGAATGCCGTCGAGGATGTCGAGCGTGGAGGCGCGGCCCACCGGCGCGAAGACGATGGCGTCGTACTTCGCGCGCAGGTTGCCTCCCGCGGCCACTGTCTGCGTGCTGATGTAGTCGAAGGGGATGCCCACGGTGTCGAATGCCTGGCGCCACCAGCCTTCGGTCTGCGTCGAGAGCCACGTGTGCAGGATGGCGATGCGCGGCGCGGTGACGGCGTGCGAGGCCACCTGTGGCGCCGCGGCCAGGCGCGTGCCGTCGAGCGCCAACTCGTGGAGCGCCGTGGCCAACTCGTTGTCGCCTGCGCCGGTGATCAGCAGCGTGCCCGCGCCAAAGCGATGGCCCTCGGCGTCGAAGGCTTTCTCCGCCTCCTGAACCGATGCCCCCTTCAGCCGGTAAACCAGCGCCAGCAGCGTGGGTTGGCCGGTGTTCGTCACGACGGTGACCGCACCGGCGCCGGTGAGCCTGCCGGCCAGCGTGGCAGGATCCTCGAGCGGCGTCATCTTCGCGCTCAGGATCGCGGCGTCCGCGATGCGCGCCGCGCGCACGTTGAACAGGTGCGGGAAAGACCACCCGGTGTCGTCGTACGGGTGCTTCTGCGGGTCGTCCGGCGCCCAGTACTGGCGGTCGAGAAGCGCGTCGGCCACGCGCGAGAAGGGCTGATCCATCCGCACCACCACGCTCCCGGCCGCAAAGGTCTCCGTCTTCGGCTTCTCGCCGCGCTTCTCGGCAGGCAGCGCCACCGTGACCGCCTCGCTGAGCTGCTGCACTTCGACGTGTTGCCGCCGCAGCACCTTCAGTAGCTCGACGGCGCGGCTGGCCTCCTCGGGCACGGCGGGAATCACGTAGGCCGCCGGCCCCTCGAGCGCGGGCTTCTGCGCCGCCCGCTTTGCCTTCCGGTAGTAGTTCTCCAGGAAGTGCCGCGTGTGCTGCGAGAAGTAGCTCAGCGTGGTCAGCAGCGCCGCCTGCTCGTAGTTGTTGTTGTCGCGCTGCGACCAGATCACCTGCGGCAGCGGCGGATTCTGCCGGTACCAGGTGCGCGAGTAGTCCTCCGGCTGCAGGATGCGCTTCTCGGTGTCCGCGCCGCCGTTGCCGAAGGTCTCGTAGAGGCGGCTGATGCCGTTGTGCATCCCGGCCAGGAACATCAGGTAGCCGGGGCTCCAGGTGTCGAAGTCCCCATGCGTGAAGACGCCCGGCATCCCCAGCGCCTGCATCTGCGCCACGTTGTTCCAGCCCAGCTCGGCCCACTCGTCGGCCAGCGTCGGGTCGATCCACGCGTTGTACGGCCCGTCGCCCACCGTGTTGTCGTAGAGAAAGGGCACCGACTCGTGCAGGTCGTGCAGCACCTGCGCGTGCGAGCCCAGGTAGGTATCGAGCACGTTGCGCGTCAGGGCCAGCGTCATGCCCATGGCGTCGCGGTTGTTGTCGTGAGCAACGTAATGGCCCCAGTAGATCAATCTCGGCCAGTCCTCGCCGGGGTGCGCCTTGTGCCACTTGTAGAGGTCCACCATCCGGTCGCGCCCGTCCACTTCCACCACCGGCGTAATCAGCACCACCATGTGCGAGCGGATGTATTTGATGTAGGGCGAGTTGTCGACCACCAGCCGGTAGGCCAACTCCATCAGCGCCGTCGGCGCGCCGGTCTCCGTCGAGTGGATGGTTCCGGTGATGTAGTAGACCGGCCACGAATGGTCAATAAGCTTCGCCGCCTTCGCGTCGTCGAACCCGAATGTGCGCGGGTCGGCCAACTGAACCAGCCGCGCCGAGTTCTCCTTCGTCGCGTTCAGCAGCTCCGGCTAGGCGATGGCCGCCGCGATCATCTCCCGGCCCTCTTCGCTCTTGCCAATCGAGTAGACCTTCACCCGCGGACTGGCCGCCTCCAGCATGCGGAAATACCTGTAGACATCCTCGGCGTAGGGCAGCATATCCGGCGCGCCGGCCACGTCGCCCAGCACCTTCGCCGGCGTCGGCACGGTCTTCGAGGCGGGCAGCGTGGCCACCAGAGGCGGCAGAAAGGCCGGGTCGGTGGTGTACTTCTGGATCGCCTCCGAGTACGGCTGATCGATGGTTTGTGCCGGGTCGCGCGCGTAATCGGAGTTCAGCGTCTGCGCGGAGAGCGAGAACGCAGCCGCGCACACGAGCGCAGGCGCAAAAAACGGGACAACCCGGGAGACTTTCATCTTCAATCAGCCTCGATTCCCATGGAGTGCAAAAGTGCGTGCGAGCCGACACGAGCGCAGTCCTTGCCGGGTGCGCTCGCCGGTACAAACAAACTACACGGGCGCGCGCCACGCTCTCAACCTTCTGCCATGCTTGCTCGGACGGGAATCTGCCGGGGCCTCGGCTAGCGCGCCTGCGCGGTCACTGGCCTCAAATAGATCTGCTGCGGCGCCTCGGCCTTCACGGCAGGGTTGCCGACGTGCAGCTTCAGAGTCAGAATCGCTGGCTTGCCGTTGAAGCGGGCGCTCGCCTGCAGCAGGTACTGGTTGCGCAGTCGGGTGCGCAGGTCGTGGAAGAAGGGATCGAACGAGACCGGGTTGCTCATCCCCTGGCCGTAGCTGACGCCGCCGGTGGCATCGGTCACCTCGTGCAGCAGGCTCTGCCCGGCGTTGACCCCGGGCTCGGTGCTGCTGGCCTGGCCCTGGCCGTGCCAGTACATCGAGTAGACCGCTAGCCCCGCGCGCACCGAATCGGCAATCGCGGCCAGCATGTATGGGTCCTCGGGGTCGAAGCGTTGCTGATACGGGTCCAGGCCGTCGGTAATCATCACCGCCACCCTGCGGGCCGAGGTGTTCGACGAGGGCCACCGCTTCGCCAGGTCGGAGAGGCAGAAATACGGGCTCCCGCTCGACCCCGCCGAGCCCCCCGGCAGATGCAGACCGCGCAGCACCACCGCCGGGTCCGCCGAGAACGGCGCCGCAATCACCGCGCGCCCACCGTCCATGTAGGCCAGGGCGATCTTCGCATTGCTCGGCGTCTCGCGCACGAACTCCGTGATCGCACCCATCTGCTCGCCCAGGCTCATCCGCGCCCCGCCGTCGATCAGCAGCACGATCTCCGTCGGGCTGGCCTCCTCGCTCACCCGGACCCAGCCGACGATCTCGGCGGGCTTGCCGTTGAGCTTGAGAGAGAGCTCGCCGGAGGTGAGGCCCGCTGCCGTCTCGCCGGCGTGCGCCGGCAGCACGGTTACGAACGCCTGCCCAGCCCCGACCACCGCGTCTTTCTGCGCCCATGCCTGCCCCGCAGCCGCCAGCACCGCGCACGCCAAAACTGCACTCCAACCCAAACTCTTCATCGGCAGGCCTCCATGCCTTGCAACGGGGCATACGCCTTCGCGGGCCCCACAGACACCTGGAGCTTAGATGCCCCCTGCCGGGAATCGTCTGCAGGAAATCGCCCGCTCGAGGCACGGAAGCAGGATGCGGGCGCTACCCGGCCCGACGTGGCATCTGCTTCGGCGCAGATCGCCAAACCTGTCGAGAAGAGCGTTCTTGTTGCTAATTCAAGCCCTTGACAACCCTCGATGCGGCCACCGGGCTCTCGATGTCGTCCCGATTCTTCCGGCTTTACACGGTACATCACGTCGAAACTGACCGGGAGCCGATCTGGCATCTTCCCCGCATTTGCCAGGACCGCGGCAAGCAAGCGCAATTCCTCAAGATTCATCGATGCCGTTCGAAACCTAGCCAGTAGTTCGCACACCTGTGTCCGGCTACAGCCCGGGCAGGGGCGACGCCTTGGGCGGCGCATCGAAAGAAAGGCGGGAGGAGCCGTTTGCCGACGTGTACCCCGTTCATCCCACCCCGCAAGGCGAACCAACAGGAGAATGATCGATGCAGGCAGTTCCGAACCGCCCCAGATTCACCGCGCAGTTGGCTGCGCGGGCAGCAAGGGTACTACCATCTCCGTGCCCTATCCTTGCGCCTTTTTCGTGACGAAAGGGTGGGAAACCACGTATGCCAAAGAACGATATCATCCGGTCAAAGACCTACTGCCGCGCCTTCCACAGCAGGTAGAGCGCCCAGGCGGAGAGCGTGCAGTTGTCGCGGATGACGCCGTTGAGCATCATCTCCTCGAACTCTTCGACCGCGAAGGAGCGCACCACCAGATCGTGCTCCTCGGCGTCGCGGTCCGTCCCTGTCTCGGTCAGCCCGGTGGCCAGAAAGACGTGCTGGCGCTGGCGGGTGAAGCCGTAGGCGATCCAGAGCGTGCCCAGCGAGACCATCCGCTCCGCGCTGAGGCCGGTCTCTTCCTTCAGTTCGCCGCGGGCCAGCTCCTCCGGGTCGTCGACCTCCATCTCCCAGCCGCCCTGCGGCAGCTCCAGCGCCCGCTCCTGGATGGTGTAGCGGAACTGCTCCACCAGCCAGACCCGCCCGCGGTCCAGCGGCAGGATGATGGCCGAGTCGTCCTTGTCGACCACGCCGTAGATCCCCTTCTGCCCGTTCGAGCGCAGGATCTCGTCCTCGCGCAGCCGCATCCAGTGGTTGCGGTAGACCTCGCGGCTGGAGAGCGTGGTGATGGAAGGGAAAGGAGCTTTCGTGCCTGCGTCCATGCGGTCTCCTTGCACAGGTGCGGTATTACTTCGTGCGCCGCATGGCCAACAGTGAGTCGGTCATGACCTTCAGGTCCGCGGCAGTGCGCGCGTTGCAGCGGGCCACGATCAGATCGCCGTCCAGCGTAACAACAAAGGCCGAGGAATACTCTCTGGCGACGAGGTAATCGAATTCGTCGACCGCAAGTCCGCTCTCGTTCTTGACGTGCCTTTCCCCCAGCGGCTTCCAGGGAAGCGAAGGATCGATGCCGCGTTTCACACGCGAGATCAGGTCCGCGGCATCCTGAAAGTCCTTCGGGTTTGAGGTGAGAGCCCTCGACTTTTCGGCGATCATCACGACGCCGTACGGTTCACTGCCCTGGCGAGCGGCAAAGAGGAAGAACTCGACCCCGCGCGGCGAAGCCTTGGGCAGGTTCATCGCCGAGAACTCCTGAGGCTGCAGAATCGCGGGCCATGCGTAGGAAAGATGGAAGAACGTGTTCAGGTAGGCCTTGCCCTCCACGCGGCCATCCGAAGGCGACTGCGCGCCGGCCCATGCTGCTGAAAGAAAAAGTAGGTAAGGAAGAAAAGCCGAACGAAGTCTCACGGAGTCTCCTGGAAAACTGCGCCGCTCCCATTTGACCACGCCCGGCGAAGACCTTCAATCGGCCTCAAACCCGGAAGCGCCGCAGCCGGCCGACGAGCGAGGCCGGACCGGTCACGCTGAGCCGGACCGAATTGCCCTCGTAGCCGCGTTCGTGGATCACCATGCCAGCCTCGATGGCAGCCAGCGCCGCACCCTCTTCCTGGGGAACGCATAGATCGGCTTCGACCAGCGGATCGGATTTGAGCGCCGCGTCCAGCGCCTCGAGCAGCGCGTCGATGCCCTCGCCGGTGCGCGCCGAGACGGCAACCTCGGCGCCGTGGGCGCTTTTCCCTTTTGGACAAGCGACGGTGCGGGCCACGAGCCCTTCGCGCTCGTGCTCTTCGAGCAGGTCGATCTTGTTCAGCACCTCGATGCGGGGCTTGGCGAGTGAGCCGAGCTCGTCCAGGACCTTCTCCACCTGCGCCTTCTGCTCCTCGCCGTAGGTGGAGGATGCGTCGCGGATGTGCAGCAGAACCTCTGCCTGCTCGACTTCTTCGAGCGTGGCGCGGAAGCTGGTGACCAGCGTGTGCGGCAGGTTGCGGATGAACCCGACCGTATCCGAGAGCAGCACCCGGCGGCGGCTGGGCAGCTCGATGGCGCGGAGTTTGGGGTCGAGCGTCGCGAACATGCGCGCCGATTGCAGCACGTGCGCCCCGGTGATGCGGTTGAAGAGCGTGCTCTTGCCGGCGTTGGTGTAGCCGACCAGCGCCACCGTGGGCACGGGCACCGCCTCGCGGCGCTGGCGCTGGGTGCGACGGGTGCGGCGCACCGCTTCGAGGTCGATCTTGAGCTGGTCGATGCGGCGCTGGATCTTCCGCCGGTCGGTCTCGAGCTGGGTTTCGCCGGGGCCGCGGGTGCCGATGCCGCCGCCGAGCTGGGACATGGCCTTGCCCTTGCCGGTGAGGCGCGGCAGCATGTACTCGAGTTGCGCCAGCTCCACCTGCAACTGGCCCTCGCGAGTGCGGGCGTGGCGGGCGAAGATGTCGAGGATGAGTTGGGTGCGGTCGAGCACGCGGCAGGGCAGCGCCGCCTCCAGGTTGCGCAGTTGGGTGGGCGAGAGGTCGTGGTCGAAAACCACCAGGTCGGCTTCCACCGAGGCCGCAACGCCGGAGATCTCCTCCACCTTGCCCGCGCCCACCAGCGTGGCCGGGTCAGGCCGTCCGCGGCGCTGCATCAGCTCGGCAGCTACCTCGCCGCCGGCGCTCGTCACCAGCTCGCGAAACTCGGCCAGCGATTCCTCGGCGTCGAGGCCCGGGCCGGGGCGCAGGGGCGCGCCAGTGCCGGTTGCGGAACCGGCATCGTCCTCGGCCGGCTCCGCCCACGGCTCCCCCGCCGCTGGACGCAAAACCGCAGCCCGCGCTCCGGCCTGGCCGGGTCGGCTCTGGCGCGAGCGAAGACCAAAGTCCACCCCTACCAGAACAGCTCGTTCCAGCCTCGGGCCTGCGCCCGTTCTTGTCTGCTCTTCCACGGTCAACAGCGACCGCTCCCAACCGCCCTAAAGGCCGCGGAGTTGCCGCATCCCAAAGCCATCCCGGTCAAGCGGCTCGGCCTATCTGAGAAGGCCACCTGTCCCGCGCTGCAAGGGGCGCTTGAACTCCGAAGCTGCTCTAGCGCGCTTCTGCCGCCGGCGGCGGCGCGGCCACAGGGGCCGGTCCCAGACCAGCGTGAACCGCCGCGGGCCGGTGCTCGGTGTGCAGCACAGCGCGGTTGCTCACTACGGTCGAAATGGCATGCTTGAAGATCAACTGCTCCTGGCTGTTGTTCTCCAGCAGAACCGAGTATTTGTCGAAGGAACGGATCTTTCCGGTCAGCTTGACGCCGCTGACCAGGTAAATCGTGATGGGGGTCTTGTCCTTGCGAACGGTATTCAGGAAGGTGTCCTGAATATTTTGTGCCGGCTTGTTTTCCATGTGCCGATCTCCTGCTTTCTCGACGAGGGATGGGTCGAACGGTGCTGCTGGTACTGAAGCAAAAACCGCGGGCACGGCAAGGGAAGACCCCTGCTCGCTGATTCCCGCAATGTGACAACAATATAGCGGTTAAACGGTTCTTTCAACTCGCTCTCAATTTCCGGCCGGGAAGAGGGGCGGAACTCGGCTGCCCGGCCGCCGAGTTTGCCGCGGATCTGAGCCGGCCGGCGCCAGGAGCGGGCGGCCATCCCCCGCTTCGCAACGCGGGATTGGGGGTCTGTCCCGGCTGCTAACCTAGATGGGTGAAAAACGAGTCAGACCGCCCGATGAGTGCCGCTTCCACCACCCAGCCCGTACCCATGCTCGATCTCGCGCGCCAGTACCGCCTGCTGCACGACGAACTGAAAGAGGCGCTCGGCGAGGTTCTCCTGAAGCAGCAGTTCATCCTGGGCGAGCCGGTGGCCGCCTTCGAGCGCGAGGCGGCGGCGCGGCTGGGTGTGGCGCACGCCGTGGGTTGTTCCTCGGGCACGGACGCGCTCTGGCTGGCGCTGGCCGCCGCCGGGATCGGGCCGGGAAAGACCGTCCTCACCACCCCCTTCAGCTTCTTCGCCTCGGTCAGCGCCATCCTGCGCGCCGGGGCAAAGGCGGTGCTGGCGGACATCGACCCGGTGACCTTCAACCTGTGCCCGGCCGCAGTGGAACGGGTGCTCGCCAGCGAGCAGGGCGCCGGGGTGCGGGCTCTGCTGCCTGTGCATCTTTACGGCCAATGCGCGGACTGGACTGCCTTTGCCCGCATCGGCCGCCAGCGCGGACTGACGCTGATCGAGGACGCGGCCCAGGCATGGGGCGCCCGGTGGCAGGGCGCGCCGGCCGGCGGGCTGGGCGACGCGGCGGCCTTCAGCTTCTATCCCACCAAGAACCTCAGCGCGGCTGGCGACGCCGGCATGGTGACCACCAACTCCGACGCCGTGGTCGAGCGGCTCAAGATGCTGCGCCAGCACGGGATGCGCCGCCGCTACTACCACGACGAAGTGGGCTGGAATGCGCGCATGGACGGCTTCCAGGGCGCGGTGCTCCGGGTCAAGCTCAAGTACATCGACGGCTGGACCGCGGCGCGGCGCACCGCAGCCGCGCGCTACGAGACGCTCTTCCGCGCCTCCGGCCTGGCCGAGAGCGGCGTCTACCCCGAGCACGGTGTGGTGCTGCCGATTGAGGTCGCGGGCGCCAGCCACGTCTGGCACCAGTACGTAATCCGCGCGCCGCGCCGCGACGCGCTGCGCGAGTTCCTCACCGGCCGCAAGATCGGCTCGGAGATCTACTACCCCGTTCCGCTGCACCGGCAGGAGGCGCTGGCCTCTCTGGGATACCGCGAAGGCGAATTCCCCGAGGCCGAGCGCGCCGCCCGCGAGGTGCTCGCCCTGCCCATCTTCCCGGAGATCCGGGCCGACGAGCAGGAGACGGTGGTCGGGGCGATCGCGGAGTTTCTGAGCTGAGGCGAAAGTTCCTCGCTGCTGGCAACCCAATTGACCGCTGCTCGCTCTATACTTGCAGCGCTTCCTCTTTCCACCGCCAGGTCATTGACCGCGGCGCCGGGGTGCGTTCCGGCGCCAAAGCTCCCCTATGGGGGATGAAGGATGGGCGGAGGAAGACGTGCCCCTTTCGATTCGTTCTGCTTTTGCGGTACTGCTAGTCACTGCCGGACTGCCCCAGACGTCTCTCGTTGCACAACACAGTCCGCTGCCCGCGGGCTTCGAACCCAATCGCGGCCAGTTTGCCGGCGAGGTGCGCTTTCTCGCGCGCGGCCAGGGTTTCACGCTTGCCCTGACGGACCGGGGCGCCGCTCTGGCCCTGCGCCCTGAGACGCGCGATGCCGGCAGGGGCGCGGTGGCGGGCGAGCTCTTCACGATGCGGATCGACGGCAGCCAGAGGCCGCTCCAGGCCGTGGGCGAAGAGGAACTGCCCGGCCGGGCCAACTACTTCATTGGCAGCGACCCGTCGCGGTGGCGGACCGGAGTGGAGCGCTTTGCCCGGGCTCGCTTCCGGCAGGTCTATCCCGGCGTGGACGTGGTCTATTACACCAGCCGCGGCGAGCTGGAGTACGACCTGGAGCTCGCGCCCGGCGCCGATCCGGAGAGGATCCACCTCGAGTTCGAGGGCTGCAGGGTGCATCTGGACTCGGATGGCAACGCCCGGCTCGGCGGCAGCCTTGGCTCCCTCGTTCTGCGCAGGCCGGTTATCTACCAGCGGGACGGAGCGCGGCGCGTGGCGATTGCGGGCGGCTTTGTGAAAGCGGGCGCGCGGGGACTCCGCTTCCGGCTTGGCCGCTACGACCGCGCCAGGCCGCTGGTCATCGACCCGGTCCTCACCTACGCCACCTACCTGGGCGGATCGAGTTACGACAGCGCGGCGGCGATTGCCGTCGACAGCAAAGGCGCGGTCTACATCGCGGGACAGACCGGCTCGTCGAACTTTCCGGTAACCCAGGGCGTATTGCAACCGAAGCGCGCGGGAAGCTACGACGTCTTCGTCGCCAAGCTGAACGCTGACGCAACGGCGCTGGAGTACGCCACCTATCTGGGTGGGTCGGCGGGGGATTACGCAGGCGGAATCGCCATCGATGCGGCTGGCAACGCCTACCTGACAGGCAGTACCTTCTCGACGGATTTCCCGGCGACCAAAGGGGCGTTTCAGACAAAGAACGCCTCCGCGGACGAGGCCAATGCCTTTGTCGCCAAGTTAGGCCCGGACGGCAGCACCCTGGTTTACGCCACCTACCTGGGCGGAAGCGGAGTCAAGAACGGCGACGCCGGCAGCGCGATCGCCGTGGATAGCACGGGCCATGCCTACTTAACCGGCGGCACCGATTCGACGGACTTTCCGTTGACGCTGGGAGCCTTCCAAACCAAGCAAATGGCCCCCTACGGCCACAAGAATGCGTTCATTTCCAAACTGAAACCCGACGGCAGCGAGCTGGTCTACTCCACCTATCTGGGCGGCAACTACGAGGATGTGGCAACGGGGATCGGCCTGGTCTCCGACGGAAGCGTGTATGTGACCGGCGAAACGCAGTCGAGCGACTTTCCCACTACCAAAGGCGCCTTTCAGGACGTGAACAACAGCGCCGGCGCGGGCGATGTGAATGCCTTTATCACCCGGCTGAGCGCGAACGGCTCGTCGCTGGTGGCCTCGACCTACCTGGGCGGCAGCAATGGCGACTATGCGCATGCGCTCGCGCTCAATGCGGCCGGCAACGTGCTCGTGGCCGGGCAGGCGAAGTCGGACGACTTTCCGGTGACTCAGAATGCATTCCAGTCGAAGAACAAGTCCCAGTACAAGCGCACCAACGCCTTTGTGACCGAACTGAAGGCGGATCTGACCGGGCTGGTCTACTCGACTTACCTGGGCGGGAGCGGAGCCGCGAACTATGGCGACTGGGCCTCCGGGATCGCCGTGGATTCGGCGGGAAACGCGGTGCTGACCGGTACCACCTACTCGACCGACTTTCCCGTAACGCCGGATGCCTTTGAAGGCACGAACAAGGGCGCGAACCTGCAGTACCAGACGGCCTTCGTGACCAAGCTGAGCGCGGACGGTTCGGAGCTGGCGTATTCCACATACCTGGGTGGCTCGGGCGGCGACAACGGCGTCACAGTGGCGCTGGACGGCGCGGGCAACGCCTTCGTGGCGGGCGCCACTTACTCCCACGATTTCCCGGTGACGGCCGGCGTTGTGCAGGGCACGAACGCGGGCATCACGAACGCCTTCATCGCCGCGCTGGCCATTGGCTCGATCGAGCCGAAGAGCGCTACGACGACCAAGATGACCTCCAGCAAGAACCCGGCAGTCGTCAACGAGAACGTGACCCTGACGGCGCGGGTGACGGCGAGCACGGGGAGCGGAACGCCCACAGGGACGGTCGTCTTCAGCTATCCGGGCTCGAATGGGACGGTCTCCTCGCCTCCCGAACCGCTCGATGCGGGCGGCAAGGCGGAGTGGACCACGAGCTGGACCGGCGCCACCGGCGGCGGGCTGACTATTACTGCCAGCTACTCCGGCGACGACAGTTACCAGCCCTCGAGCGGGACCATCAGCCAGACCATCAATCCCGCGCCGCAGACGGTCACCTTTATGCCTCCGTCCAAGGTGAACTACGGCACAGCGCCGCTTGACCTGTCGAAGTACGCCAGCGCCTCCTCGGGCATGGCGGTGACCTTCTCGCTGGTGAGCGGGCCGGCCAAGCTCTCCGGTTCCATGCTGAGCTTTACGGGCGTGGGCAGCGTGAAAGTAGAAGCTACGCAGGCGGGAAATCCCGAGTGGTGGCTACCGGCCTCGGCCACCGCGACCATTACTGTGCTCACCGGCCAGCAGGCGATCACCTTTACCCCGGCGGCCAAGATCGTCTACGGCGCGGCGTCGATCAAGCTGGCCAACTATGCCAAGGCCTCGTCGGGTCTGGTTGTCACCTTTACGCTGGTGAGCGGCCCGGCCAAGCTCTCCGGCGGGATGCTCTCGTCCACGGGCGTCGGCACGGTCGTCGTGAAGGCCACGCAGCCGGGCAACGCCCACTGGGCGCCGGCTTCGCCGGTGACGAAGAACATCGCCGTGGCGCCTGCCGTGCTGCTGGTTACGCCCAAGAACGCTTCCATGGTCTACGGCTCGCAACTGCCCGCGCTCACCCAGTACACCGTCACCGGCTTTGTCAATGGCGACACGGCTTCGGTGGTCACAGGCAAGCCAAAACTGACCACCACGGCCACCGCCAAATCCCCGGCCGGCTCGTACCACATCTTCGCCACCAAAGGGACGCTGGCGGCAACGAACTACACCTTTGCCTACGGCATGGGCCTGCTCACCGTCGCCAAAGCGCAGCTCACCGTGACCGCCGACAACAAGACCATGAAGCATGGCGCAGCGGTACCCGCGCTCACGTATACCATCAAGGGCTTTGCCAACGGCGATACGCAGGCTGGCGCCACGAAGGGCAAGCCTGCGCTCTCCACCACGGCCACCTCCAGCTCGCCCGTTGGAACTTACACAATCAAGGTGGCAGCGGGCACGCTGGCAGCGGCTAATTACACCTTCAAGCTGGTGAACGGAACGCTCACGATCTCACAATGACCACCGCTCCGCCCCTGGGCAGCCGCACCGGCGGTGCGGCTGTCCCCGGCCCCGCACGCCCCTGTAGAATCGTCCTGTCATGCGATGCCCTTATTGCAGTCATATCCAGGACCGGGTGATCGATTCGCGCGAGAGCAAGGAAGGCGAGTCGATCCGCCGGCGGCGGGAGTGCGAGAAATGCCAGCGCCGCTTCACCACCTATGAGCGCATCGACGAGATCCCCTACATGGTGGTCAAGAAGGACGGCCGGCGTGAGCGCTTCGACCGGCAGAAGGT
>JBAVMZ010000322.1:0-9204 GCA_049690595.1 Occallatibacter sp.
ACGCCGAGCGCGACGCCGCCCTGGAGACCGCCCGCAAGGCAGCCCAGGCACGCGTAGCCGAGGCGAAGGGCGAAATCGAGGCCGAGGCCTCGCAGGCCCGCCACACCATCCAGGCCTCGGCCGCCGATCTGGCCGGCCGCGTGGTCCGCGCCGTACTGCCGGCGGCGGCCGGAGGCGCACGTTGAAAGGTCTCGCTGTGCAATCGCGACGTTCCCGCCGGGCTTTCCGGTTCGCATTTTTGATTTTCCTGGCTGGTTCCGTGGCCTGCGGGCCGCTGCGCCTGCTGAGCCAGGAAGCTGGCACGGCCGCACCGGCTGCTTCCGCTCCGGCTGCCTCCGCTCCAGAGGCGCAGAAGCCCGAGGCTCCCAAGACGCAGGAAGAGCAGAACAACGTCTTCCGCACGGAAGGGCCGATGGTCAAGGCCGCGTCGAAGGCGCTGCACCTGAGCAAGGAGACGACCGCCAGCCTCTTTGAGGTCATCAACTTCCTGATCGTCGTTCTGGCCATCGGCATCCCGCTGGCGCGGCTGATGCCCAAGGTCTTCCGCAAGCGCTCGGAGATGGTTCGCTCGAGTCTGGAGACGGCGCGCAAGGCCACCGAGGACGCCAACACGCGGTTGAGCGCGATCGAAGCCAAGCTGACCGGGCTGGACTCCGAGATCGCGCAGATGCGCACCCAGATGGAAACCGACTCGGCTGGCGACGAAGCCCGCATCAAGTCCTCCATCGAGGAGGAAGGCACGCGGATCGTCTCCTCGGCCGAGCAGGAGATCGCGCAGGCCGCCGCGCACGCACGCCGCGAACTGCGGCAGTTTGCCGCCGGACTGGCCATCGAGCAGGCGGCGCAACAGTTGGCGCTGACGGCCGAGACCGACCAGGCGCTGATCGACGAATTCATTGCAAGCGCCGATGGCGCAAGCCGGGGAGGGCAGAAGTAAATGGCCGCCTTTGTTTCCCGTTACGCCCGCGCTTTTGCCGATGTGGTTCTGGCCGCGCATCTGGATACGGCTGCGCTGGACCGGCAGTTGGACGACTTTCTGGGCACCTGGGAGGGTTCTGCCGAGTTGCGCGAGCTCTTCGCCAATCCGGCTGTCGCCGCCGTGCAGAAGGTGGCGATCCTGGACAAGCTCAACGCCCGGCTGGGGATGCAGAAGGAACTGCGCAATCTGCTGGCCGTGCTGATTTCGAATGACCGCATCGGCCTGGTGGCCGAGGTGGCCGCGGCCTACCGCAGCGAACTGAAGGAGCGGCAGGGCATCCGCCAGGTGGAGATTACGACGGATCGTGCGCTCGGCGACGGCGAGCGCGGCAAGCTGGTGGCGAGCGTCGGCCGGCTGGCAGGCTCGCGCATCGAAGCAAGTTTCAAGCTGGATTCCGCCATCCTGGGCGGCGCCGTGGTGCGCATCGGTTCCACGGTTTACGACGGCAGCGTCCGCGGCAGGCTGGAACGGTTGAAGGAAGCGCTTGTCGCCGGTTAGGCGACAGGGACCAAGGGACTAAGGGACCAGGGACTGCCGGTTAGCGGCAGGGATTTAAGGAAAAGGGAGCAGGAGACCGGGAAGCAGGGATCGCCGACTCACAGGCTAGTCCCTAGTCCCTTAGTCCCTAGACCCTCAAGAGGACGAAATGGCTCAGATCAAGGCAGACGAGATTACGCAGCTTCTTCGCGAACAGATCGCGAACTACGACTCGAAGGTGCAGGTGGACGAGGTGGGCACGATCACCTCGCTGGGCGACGGCATCGCGCGCATCCACGGCCTGGACAAGGTGATGGCCGGCGAGCTGCTTGCCTTCCCGCACGGCATAGCCGGCCTGGCGCTGAGCCTGGAAGAGGACTCGGTGGGCGCCGTCATTCTCGGCGAGTACACCGAGTTGAGCGAAGGCGACGAGGTCAAGCGCACGGGCAAGATTCTGAGCGTACCGGTGGGCCCGGCGATGGTTGGCCGCGTGGTGAACGCGCTGGGTCAGCCGATCGACGACAAAGGTCCGATCGCGACGACCGAGTACCTGCCGATCGAGCGTCTGGCGCCGGGCATCATCGACCGGCAGCCGGTGCGCGAGCCGATGGCGACGGGTCTGAAGGCTATCGACGCCATGATTCCGATCGGCCGCGGCCAGCGCGAGCTGATCATTGGCGACCGGCAGACGGGCAAGACCGCCGTTCTGCTGGACACAATCATCAACAACGCCAAGAACGATCTGATCTGCATTTACTGCGCCATCGGCCAGAAGCGCTCGTCGATCGCGCAGGTGGTGCAGACGCTGACCGAAGCCGGGGCGATGGGCCATACGATCATCGTGGCCGCTTCGGCTTCCGAGCCGGCGCCGATGCTCTACATCGCGCCCTACGCCGCCACCGCTCTCGGCGAGTACTTCCGCGACAACGGCAAGCACGCTCTGGTCATGTACGACGATCTGTCGAAGCACGCCATGGCCTACCGCGAAATCTCGCTGCTGCTCCGCCGTCCGCCGGGCCGCGAAGCCTATCCGGGCGACGTCTTCTATCTCCACTCCCGCCTGCTGGAGCGCTCGTCGAAGATGAGCAAGGAAAAGGGTGGCGGCTCGCTGACGGCGCTGCCGGTCATCGAGACCCAGGCCGGCGACGTCTCGGCCTACATTCCGACCAACGTGATTTCGATTACCGACGGACAGATCTTTTTGGAAACGGACCTGTTCAACTCCGGCGTCCGTCCGGCCGTCAACGTGGGCCTGTCGGTTTCGCGCGTGGGTTTCTCGGCGGCCATCAAGGCGGTCAAGCAGGTGGGCGCGACCTTGAAGCTCGATCTGGCGCAGTACCGCGAACTGGCGGCGTTCGCGCAGTTCGGCTCGGACCTGGACCCGCTGACGCAGAAGCAGCTCAACCGCGGCCAGCGCCTGACGGAACTGCTCAAGCAGCCGCAGTTCCAACCGCTCACCTGGCAGCAGCAGGTGGTGATTCTCTTTGCCGGAACGCAGGGCTACCTGGACGATTTGCCGGTTTCCGACATTCGCGCTTTTGAAGTCGGCCTCTACAAGTACTTCGACAACGCGGAGACGACGCTGATAGCCGACCTGACCAAGAAGAAGCAGCTCGACGACGACCTTCGCACCCGGCTGCACGCGGCGCTCAAGGTATATTTGGCGAATTTCAAGGCGGAACTGGCGGCAACGAAGTAGTCAGTCGTCAGTAGTCAGTCAAAAGAGCTTGGCAGGCACTCCGACTGACAACCGGCCTCCGCGAACTGAAAACTGACGACTGACAACTGACAACTGTTGACTAGGAAACCGCAATGGCCAATGTCTTAGATTTACGACGCCGAATCAGAAGCGTCAAAAACACGCGGCAGATCACCAAGGCCATGAAGATGGTCTCGGCGGCCAAGCTGCGCCGCGCGCAGGAGCGGGCGCTGGCGGCCCGGCCTTACGCCAAGATGATCACGAGCGTGCTGGAGTCGCTGACGCGGCGCGTCGACATCTTCGACGAGGCCACGGGCGCGCTCCGTCATCCGCTCTTTATCACGCGGCCGGAGAAGCGGGTGCTGCTGATCGTCGTCTCGGGCGACAAGGGTTTTGCCGGCGCGTTCAACTCGAACATTCTCAAGACCGCTTTCCAGTTCCTCGGCGGCAATCCCGACAAGGAGATCGACCTGGAGGCGGTGGGCCGGAAGGGGCGCGATCAACTGCGCCGCCACTACCCCGCCGCGGTCTACGCCGCGGTCGAGGGCCAGGCGCGGCCGGAGCGCCAGCGCAAGGCGCCGGTGGAGGTCACGGGCGACCATCCGGGCATGCTGCTGAAGCTGGAGCTCAGCCGGGTGCAGGAGCTGGCCGAGAGCGTCATCTCCCGCTACATTCACGAGGAAATCGACGCGGCCTACATCGTCTACAACGAGTTCAAGAGCGTGATCTCGCAGCGGCTGGTGGTCGAGCGCCTGCTGCCCATCATGAAGATCGGCATTCCGCAGATTTCCGGGGCGGTGGAGCCCACCGAGGAAGAGAAGCAGCGGGCCGCCGAGGCCGCACTCTCGGCTGGCATCTCGCTGGAGCCGGTCGATACGGCGGCGGCCGACGAGGAGTCGCGCAAGTTCGGCACCTCGCAGGTGGACTACATCTACGAGCAGCCGGCGACGGAGCTTTTCAACGGCCTGCTGCCGCAGTACGTGACCTCGATGCTCTACCACGCCATGACGGAGAGCGTGGCGGCCGAGCACGCGGCGCGCATGACGGCCATGGATTCGGCCACCAACAACGCCTCGGAGATGATCGACGCGCTCACGCTGCACATGAACCGCGTGCGCCAGGCGGCCATCACCAAGGAGATCATCGAGATTGTGAGCGGCGCAGCCGCGTTGTAAGAAGCAAGCTTTCAGCTCTCAGCTTTCAGCTGTCAGCTTTTTCGCGGGAGATTGCGCGGCGGAGTCACAACCGAACGTCGCGGCACAAATTAGCTGAGAGCTGAAGGCTGAAAGCTGAAGGCTCCAACAAGAAGGCAAAGACATGGCAGAGAACATCGGCAAGGTTATCCAGGTCTCCGGTCCGGCCGTGGACGTGCAGTTTGAAGAGGCGACGATGCCGCCCATCTACCAGGCGCTGCGCGTCGTCAGCGACGGCTTCACGGTGCCGGCGCCCATCAGCGTGATCCTCGAGGTGCAGCAGCACCTGGGCGAGGGCCGCGTGCGCACGGTGGCCATGCAGGGCACCGAGGGAATGGTGCGCGGCATGAAGGCCATCGATCTGGGCGGTCCCATCAAGATGCCCGTGGGCAAGGAGACGCTGGGCCGCGTGATCAACGTGATCGGCGAGCCGGTGGACGAGCTGGGTCCGATCGGCGAGCACACCCGCATGCCGATTCACCGCCCGGCGCCGGCCTTCGACGAGCAGTCCACGCACGAGGAGATGTTCGAGACCGGTATCAAGGTCATCGATCTGATCCAGCCGTTTTTGAAGGGCGGCAAGATCGGCCTCTTCGGGGGCGCCGGCGTGGGCAAGACCGTGGTCATCATGGAGCTCATCAACAACGTGGCCAAGAACCACGGCGGCTACTCCGTGTTTGCCGGCGTGGGCGAGCGCACCCGCGAGGGCAACGACCTTTGGCTGGAGATGACCGAGAGCGGCGTCATCAAGCCGGGCAAGTGGCAGGAGTCAAAGTGCGCCCTGGTCTACGGCCAGATGACCGAGCCGCCCGGAGCGCGTCTGCGCGTGGCCCTGAGCGCCTTGACCGTCGCCGAGTACTTCCGCGACGTGGAAGGCTCTGACACGCTGCTCTTCATCGACAACATCTTCCGCTTTACGCAGGCCGGATCCGAGGTTTCCACGCTGCTGGGCCGCATGCCCTCGGCCGTGGGCTACCAGCCGAACCTGGCCACGGAAATGGGCGAGCTGCAGGAGCGCATCACCTCGACGAGCAAGGGTTCGGTCACCTCGGTGCAGGCCGTCTACGTGCCCGCCGACGACTTGACCGACCCGGCGCCGGCGACGACCTTTGCCCACCTGGACGCGACGACGGTGTTGAGCCGTCCACTGTCGGAACTGGGCATCTACCCGGCCGTCGATCCGCTGGCCTCGACCTCGCGCATTCTCTCGGCGCGCATCGTGGGCGAGGAGCACTACGACGTGGCGCAGGGCGTGAAGAGGATTCTGCAGCGTTATAAGGACTTGCAGGACATCATCGCGATTCTGGGTATCGACGAACTCTCGGAAGACGACAAGCTGACCGTGGCGCGGGCCCGCAAGGTGCAGAAGTTCCTCTCGCAGCCCTTCCACGTGGCCGAGCAGTTCACCGGCATCCCTGGCGCGTATGTGAAGATCGCCGACACGGTGCGCAGCTTCAAGGGCATCATCGAGGGCAAGTACGACGACATCCCCGAGCAGGCCTTCTATATGAAGGGCTCGATCGAGGAAGTGCTGGAAACGGCCGAGAAGCTGAAGGCGACGGTGTAACGAGTTGTCAGTAGACAGTTGTCAGTAATCAGTTGAAACCGCGCATTCGGCACGGACAAAACTGACGACTGACAACTGAAACTGGCAACTGAGAGGCTTTATGGCAGACGAAACCAATCAACTCCGCGTCCGGCTGGTGACGCCCGTGCGCACGCTCTTCGAGCAAACCGTGACCGCCGTCGAGTTGCCCGCGAAGAACGGGTATCTTGAAGTTCTTTACGGGCACGCGCCGCTGGTGGCCGAGCTGGGCGCAGGCGACGTGACCCTGCACGGCGTTGTCCAGGACGGCGCGACCGCCGACCTGCGCTACAACGTCAACTGGGGCTTTGTGGAGGTGCTGCCCGACCGCGTGACCATCCTCGCCAGCGACGCGCTGAAGCCCGAGGAGATCGACGTGCCCCGGGCGCACCAGCAACTGGACCGCGGCCTGGAAGCGTGGAAGAAGGCCGGCGACAGCGCCGAGGCCTACGACAAGGCGCTGCATGTGATCGCCGAAGCCGAGGCCAAGCTGGCGTCGGCGGCGGAGAGACACTGAAGGCCCCATCACCGAATCAAGCTGCCACGATAACGGCCCTGTTCAATGTGAGCGGGGCCGTTCATTTTTCAGGGCCAACGGATTTCTTAATCTTCTCCTCGAAATCGTCTCGGGAGATCCAATCTCTCTTAAACTGATACCTGCTGGCTGCCTTACTCGAGCGAAACCAGAGTTGGTGTGGCCTATTGAGCTTGGTGCAGGGTCGCCGCTCGCTGTTGGTCGCGTCGACTTGAGCGCCTTGCCTTCGGGATACAGCCACTCTGGTTTCGCTGTAAGCGCAATGAGGAGTGGCCGGAACGGATAGAGAAGCACTTTTTGCCACGGAGGGTTGGAGGCGAAGGGACGACAAAGACCGGGCTGGCCTGCCTGGATGAAACGAAGGAATTCACAGTCCTGTTTCACGGCAGGGCAATCTTCATCGAGGGTTGACTGCGAGTTCATTCGAACGAAGCAATCGGCCTGCTATCAACTCAGGTGAGTCTCTCACCCCGGAGCCCCATCTTCCCGATCCGTGAGGTCGCCGCCGGTGAAGACCGTTTATCCTCCCGAAAGGACGTGAGAAGAATGGTCATGAAGCAATGGGCCAGTGCAGGCTGCGCTTCGTTGTTGACGGCGGCGATGATTCTTCAGCCGCTTTCCGTGTACGGCGAAAACGGAGCGCGCGGACAGGCGAAGCCGGAAGTGGTGAAGCCTGAGTTGCCAAAGGGAAACAAAGTGGAGCCGATGCAGCCGGTGGTCGAGTTGGCTCCGCCGTCGAGCGCACACGTGGCGCGTTACATTCCGAAGAGCACCATGGAGCCGATGCTGTCGAATGCCGACAAGCTGGCTCTTCTGCAGAAAAAGATCAAGTACGTCTTCGTTCTCTTTCAGGAGAACCGTTCGTTCGACTTCTACTTTGGCACCTATCCGGGGGCGCGGGGCCTCTACTCGCAGGCAGCGGCCCAGACGCCGGGCCTGGTGCAGCCGATCGTGAACACGGACGGCACGGTGAGCAGCATCTCGCCGTTCCTGATGCCACTGACCACCACCGACACCACGGGCAAGACGGTGCAGCTCTACCCGGAAGACACCGACAGCGTGAACCATGGCCACACGGCGATCGACGCCAAGCTGGACCTGGATGCGAAGTTTGTGGCGCAGAACGACCGCTACGCGTTTATCGAAGAGGGATTGAAGGGGACGCTGAGCCCGGACGGCATGACCTACACGGGCACGGCGCCGACGCTGGCGCAGAAGCAGAAGGGCGAGCTGGTGCTGGGCCACGTGGATTGCACCACTGCCCCGTTCCTTTGGAACTACGCCGACCGCTTCACGCTCTTCGACAGGTTCTTCGACACCGTGATCGGACCCTCGACGCCGAACGCGATCGCGATGTTCGCCGGCCAGTCGGGTGAGACGATGTGGGCAAAGTATCCGGAGCTGGGCGCCAACTTCACCACCAGCAACAACTACGTTCCCGTGACCGGCGACCCGCAGCCCTTCTGGGGCTCGGCGCTGGACGTATTCACGCCGGCCGGTTCCAAGCAGCCCACGGAGGGCGGCGGCGCGGCCAGCACCAATCCGGCCTCGAACCTGACCTTCGCCTCGCTGGGCCTCTCGTTCATGGGCAACAAGGTGGAGTCGATCACGGCCAACGACCTTGACCCTGCCTTCGACCTGGCCGACATCCAGAACGACATCGCCAAGCTGGCGTCCAGCTCCATCGGCACGATTCCCTGGGCCTGGTACGAGCAGGGCTACGACCTGGAGCCGATGGACAAGAACGGCACCGCGTCGCACAGCACCTACATTGCCCACCACGATGCTCCGCAGTACTTCGGCTACGAGGCCAACAACCCGGCGGAGACGGCCGCGCACCTGAAGGGCCTGGGCGACTTCTTCAACGACGTGACCAACAAGAAGCTCTCGCCGACCGGCGGCGTGTACTACGTCCGCGGCGGCTACGGCAACAACGACGGGCTGACGCCGCGCTCGCCCAGCCCCTCGGTGCAGGCCAACTTCATGGGCAACGACGACCACCCGGGCTACAGCGATGTGCAGATCTCCGAGGCGCTTCTGGCCGACGAGATCAACGCCATCGCCAACAGCCCCTACTGGGCCAACTCGGCCATCATCATCACCTACGACGAGACCGACGGCCTCTACGACCACGCGCAGCCGCTGATCCGCTCCTGGGACGCGCTGGGCAACGCGCTGGACCAGGGTCCGCGCATCCCGGCCATCGTCCTCTCGCCGTATGCCTCGGTGCACACCATCAGCCACGAAGCCTCGGAGCACGGCTCGGTCATCAAGTTCATCGACGCTCTCTTCGGCCTGACCCCGCTGGCGCAACTTCCGGACGAGGCCGCCGCTCGGGCAAAGGGCTACACCGAGTTCGGCCAGCGCTGGCTTGGCCCCTCCGACAATCCGAACCTGCCCATCGGTTCGCTGTTCACGGGCTTCGATAACGGCCGCCTTGCGGGTACCGTTCCGCCGCTGCCCGCCTCTTACGCTGTGATCCCGCAGTCGTCGGTGACTTCGTTGCCGCACTTCAGCAACCAGGGCTGCCGGATTCTGCAGATCACGCCCACGGACTACGTCAACGGTCAGCTGATCGATCCGGCTCCGGCGGACTTCAATCCGCGCCCGGGCAGCAACCCCGGCCTTCCGACGACGCCGGGCTGGCCCACCAACTAACCTGGATATCTCACAAGACTGAGAATCGGCAGTGTTTCCGAGGCGTTTTTGCCCACTTTGGGCCCCCCAACGTGGGTC
>JBAVMZ010000323.1:0-12469 GCA_049690595.1 Occallatibacter sp.
CGCGCACCTTGCTCTGCATCCGGCCCAGCGTCGCCTCCTGATCGGCGCCCGTAACGCCACGCACCCGCGCCGCGCGGCCCACCACCTGGGCCCGCCGATGTTCGGCCACCAGCATCTCGCAGTGAGCCCGCGTCTCGCTCAGCTTCTGCTCCAGCTTGCGCAGCGCCTGGCGCAGGTTGTCGGCCTCGTGCTTCTGCTCCTCGGCCTGGGCGGCAAAGCCGGTCTCGAGCGCATCGTGGCTCAGCGCCCGCTCCAAGGCAGACCGGGCCAGGTCGTCGTGTCCCTTGGCGACGGCCAACTCGGCCTTGCGTCGCCACTCGGCCGCCTGCGTGGCCTGCTCGGCGCGCTTCTTCTCGAGCAGATGCTGATCGGCAATGGCGATCGCCACCTGCGTCTTGACCTGCATAAGCTGGTTTTCCATGTCCAGCACCACCTGCTTGAGCATCTTCTCCGGATCCTCGGCCTTCTCCACCAGGTCGTTCAGATTCGCCCTCAACAACGTGCTTACTCTGTCCAGTAACGACATACGAACCTCCTTCTTCGCGCTTCCGCGCCTGCGTCTACTTCTTCGGTGCGCTCTTCTCCGCGGCCGGCGCCGCGAACTTCATCAATTCATCCATCTCCTTGTTCATTTCGTCGGTCAGCGCCCTGCTACGTTCCCGCACGCGCTGCATCACCACCGGCATGTACTCCCGCATGATGACCGGCTGCGCATCCAGCAGGTGCTGGCCTGCCGGCGAGCTGTAAAAGGCGATGAACGCATCCACATCCGTGCGCGTCAAGTGGCGCTGGTACACCGCCGTCATGTCGTCGAGCATCTCGTCGACGGTGTAGATGGTCATTGCCTTTTCCATGTAGCGAGTCAGCAGCTTGTTCCGCGCCGCCTGCTGCTCCGGAGTCGGCTGGTAGCCGGCAGGCATCTTCGCCGCCAGTTCCTTACTCTGCGCATCCACCTGCTGCTGTACCAGTTCCGGCATCATCTTGGTCAGCGACGCCATTTGCTCGCGGATGCGCATGACATCGAAGAGCTTCACCAACTGTTCCCGGGTCGGCTGCTGATCGAGTGGAATGGCCGCCGCGGTTGCGGGAGCCGCTTCCACTTGAGCGGGCGCTTCAACCACCTTCACGATCTTTTGTGGCGCTGCGGAGGGCGCCGGTTGGCTTGCCGGGGACTGTGCGAACGCCCATGGAACGAGCGCCAACCCAATTCCGAGTGCGACCGCGAACTTACACGCTCTGTTCATGCTTTCCTCGTTTCTTGTTGCGGCCGCGTCAGCTTGCGCCGCGGCGCGGGTTTGGGGCTTGATTGCGAATGCCTGGCGCGTTTCGCCGTCAGCACCAGGAGGGCGAAACCCAGAGCTTTAGCCTCATTTCCTCTTTGCTAGCCACGGATGAAGAGGCCGCGGAAAAGTCCGGTTGTTCGGCGAAAGTCCTTCCAAAACATCCCCCAGGGGCTAAAGCCCCACCCTTTATTTCAGCGTCTTGCGGCACGACTAAAGTCGTGCCCTGTTACAAAGCCCGCCTAATCCGAGTTTTTCCGCAGCCTCTGAAATCGTGCCTTTCACAGCTCGACTTTCACCACGGGCAGCTAAATCTCGACTTTCACCACGGGCTGCAAAGAAGCCCGACGTTCCAGGCCTCGCTTGGGAGGCCTGGAACGCCATGGAGTTGCTCATTGCTACTTCTGGCCGTCCTCCGGCGCCTTCACCTTCATGGCCTTCACGTTCGACATCAACTGCTTGATGTCCATGCCGCTCAGCGCCTCGAAAAGCGCCGGCACCTGGGCGGCAATCCGCGTCATGTCGCCGGTGATCTTGTGGGCTCCGGCGGCATCGTCGTTGCCGGTGGAGACGATGGTGATGTGGTCGACCTTGGCTAACGGCTCGGCCATGGCGCGGACGACGTCGGCCATGTTGGTCAGCAGCTTGTCGACCACTGCGGCCTGGTTCCACTCCTGGTAGGCCTCGGCCTTGACGTGCATGGCGCGGGCTTCGGCATCGCCCTTCTGAAAGATGATGGCCGCCTCGGCCTCGCCCTGCGCGCGAATGGCGGAAGCGCGGCCTTCGGCCTCCGCGGTGAGGCGGGACTTTTCGGCCGCGGCCAGGTTCTCGATGCGCTGGCGGGCGATCTCGGCTTCCTTGAGCACGGTGGCGATGAGTTCCTTTTCGTGGCGCGTGATCTCGGCTTCCTGCACCTTGATCTGGCCTTCCTTCTCGACCTGCTGCACCTTGACCTGCTCAAGCGTGACCTGCTGGAGCATGATGTTGGTCTGCAGTTCGTATGCCTTGTCGGCCGTTGCCTGCTGGCGGCGGCTCTGCTCGGCGTACTCGGCCTTCTTGATCTCGAGATCCCTCTGCGCCTCGGCCTGGCGCGTGGCGGAGGCGGTCTCGGCAATCACCCGCTCCTGGTCGGCCTGGGCCTTGGCTACCGCGGACTCGCGCAGCGCCGTGGCGCGCTTGATGGCGGTGTCGCGCTCGGCGTCGGCCGTGGCCATCTCCGCGTCGCGCTTGATCCGCGCCACATCCGGCCGGCCCATGTTGGAGATGTACTCGTTCTTGTCGCGGACCTCCTTGATGGTGAACGAGATCACCTCAAGGCCCATCTTGTTCATGTCGTCCGCGCAGGTGGCGCGCATGCGGTCGCCCACCATCTCCGGCTCCTTCACGATCTGCTCCACCGTCAACTGGCCGATGATGCCGCGCAGGTGGCCTTCCATCACCAGCCGGATCAGGCCTTCGCGCTGCTGCGGGGGCTTGCTCAGAAACTGCTCGGCCGCGGTCAGAATCGAGGCCTGGTCGGAGCGCACTTTGATCTGCGCCACCGCCTCCACCGTCACCGCCACGCCCTGCCGTGTGTAGAGATCCTGCTGCGGCGCCACGTCGAAGCTCATCAGCTCCAGGCTCAACTCGCGGCAGTTCTCCACCATGGGGAAGATCACCGTGCCGTGGCCCTTGACCACCCTTGGACCCCGGAAGCCGTAGACGATCAGAGCCTCGTTCGGCCCCGCCTTGCGGTACATCCGGGCCAGGATGCCCAGCACCAGAATCAGGCCCAGTATCGATAGTCCGACAATCAGTACGATTTCATTCGTCATTGCGGTCCCGGTCCTTTCGCCGGGAGGTGAGGGGTTGATGGTTTGCCAGTCGCCAGTAGCCAGTTGCCAGTTGTCAGTGAACAGTAGTCAGTGGCCATTCGGTCAAGGTCTCAGCAGTCGATACGGCCTCGTCCCTGATCCCTTGGCCCTCGTCACTCTCTCTCCCCGCCCTTGCGGCCACCGCGGGGAAAGAGCTTGGCCAGAAGCCCCAGCAGGAAGATCCCCACCAGGATGGCCATATCCGTCAGCAACAAGTTCGAATGCGTCATACCCAACTCCATGGTTCAGTCCCTCAGTCCCTAGTCCCTCAGTCTCTAGTCCCTAGTCCCTTAGTCCCTTGCCCCTTGTCCCTTGTGCCTCAGTCCCTAGTCCCTTAGTCCCTGCCTTCCTCCAGCTCCTCCCACCGCCGCACCCAGGCGATGCCCTTCTCGTAGCGGACGACGAAGACCTCTTCGTCCAAAGCCATCGCGCTGCCGTCCTCCGATCGGGCCGGCGCCGAGCGGCGGGCGCCCAGTTGTTCGTAGACGATCTCGCCCGTGCCGCCTTCGCGGATGGGGGCCGAGATGCGGCCTACCACGCCCACCACCGGCGTCTCGTCGGCCGTCAGGTCGTGCTCGTGCGGAAGCATCACCTTCACCAGGAAGAGGAAGACGATCACTCCGCCCGCCACCCCGGCCAAGCCCGCCAGCAGCAGCACCACTCCCGCCACAAGGCTGCCGTAGCGCGTCAGCAGGTACCCCGCCGCGCCAAACCAGCAGAGAAAGATCATCAGCGAAAAGGCGTTCCACCAGGGCACTGTGGCCCCGTTGCCCGCCTGCGCCGCGCCGCCCTGCGGCAGATGCGCCGCGTGGGGCAGATGCGGTACATGACCCGCCGGCAGGTGTGGCACGTGCGGCACGTGCGGCAGATGGCCGCCCAGGTGGCCCATCCCGCCCAGAAGCGAGAGCAGGCTCAGCGACAGCCCCAGAAGAAAGCAAACCAGATAGAAGGTTTCCCAGCTCATTTTCGCGCTCCCTTGCCGCGCACGGCCGGCTTGAGTGTGGCCGGCTCCGAAGCGCGCTCCTGCGCGCGCTCCTGCGCCTTGGGTTCCAGTTTCGGCCTGAGCACCTCGGCCAGCCGCGGCGCCAGCCCCGGAGTGTCCAGGATGGCTTCGAGCAGCAGCAGACATTCGCGCGAGCGCTCGTGCCGCGCCAGCTTGAGCAGTGCCTGCTTCAGCTCCGGGTCGCGGCGGAAGCGCTCGGCCCCGTCCACCAGCCAGAGGTCCAGCTTGTCCTCAACGTTGCGCAGTTCGCTTTGCAGCCCGGGCGAGTAGCCCTCCGGGTCGTCCACAAGGTACCCCGGATGCACCTTGAAAAAGCGCGCAAGCGTCTGCCGCGTGGTGTTGGTCAGGTGCGGCCGCGCCCCGCTCTCAATCTGCGAGAGGTAGCTCTGGCTCAGCTTCGAGCCGGTCTCGCCCTCGATGGCCCGCACCAGTTCGAGCTGGCTCATCGCCCGGTCCAGCCCGCGCAGGCTGCCCTCCACCTCGCGCAGATATCGGATTTTCTCGCCAAGCTTCATTTCAGTTCACAGTGAACAGTCCACAGTTCGCAGCCTTTGTTTCCTATCCAATCGCAATATGCAATAACGCTATCGCATATTGCGATAGATTGCAAGCCCCCTGCACAAATTTTTCTTCGCGCCGGAAATTGTCGATATTTTCGCTTGATTTTCGCTAAATGGCTGGCGTAGAGTGACCCTCGCACCCAATTCCCCAACAAGGAGACGCCCATGCCCAACCCCGTCGTCCACTTCGAGATCATTGGCAAGGACAAGCAACTGCTCGAGGCCTTCTACAAGGCCATCTTCGACTGGAAGACGGAAGAGGTGATGAAGGAGTACTCGATGGTCCAGACCGGCTCCGGCATAGGCGGCGGCATCGGCACCAGCTCCGAGACCACCAACCACGTCACCTTTTACGTCCAGGTGGACAGCGTCGAAGCCACGCTGGCCGCGGCCGAAAGCCACGGCGGCACGCGCTGCTTCGGCCCGCACACCATCCCCGACGGCGCCATCATCGCCGGCTTCTTCGACCCCGAGCACCACATGATCGGCATCATCCAGCCGCCGGTGAAGTAGGGGGGAAGCGCAGGTGAATGCACAACGCTGTTAGTCCGCTCACAGGTGCGTTTACATTGTGCGCACATCACGGTACACTGACTGTGCGTACGTTTCAGGGCGGGTTATGAGAACTTCTGTCGCCGAACAGGGCAAATTGCGTGCCGAGAATATCAACCTGCGCGTCACACGCCGCCAGAAGGCGCTGATCGACAGCGCCGCTGACGCTCTGGGAAGGAACCGCTCCGACTTCATGTTGGATGTGGTATGCCGGGAAGCTGAGTCGGTATTGCTCGACCAGTGCTTTTTCAACCTCGGCGAGGAGGAATTCCGGCGCTTCAACGAGATGCTGGACAATCCTCCCGCGAGCAATCCGGAGCTCGAACGGCTGCTCCGGAGGACGCCCTCGTGGGAACTGTAGGGGACTTCACCGGCCGCGTTTCCCCACCGGAACGTCTACGCGCGGATCACGACCTGACACAATTCAGTTGCGGTGAGCCATCGCTCGATCACTGGCTCAGGAGCCGTGCGCTTCAGAATGAAAAGAGCGGTGCTTCCCGAACTTATGTTGTGTGTTCCCAAGGCTGCGTCGTCGGCTACTACGCGCTTGCAGCAGGAGCAGTTGCGCACACTGAGGCCACTACGCGGGTAAAGCGAAACATGCCCGATCCCGTGCCGGTGATCCTGATTGGACGGCTTGCCATCGATTCCCGCTTTCAGGGACGCGGAGTTGGGCCGGATCTTCTTCGCGACGCCGTTTTGCGAACCTTGCAGGCGGCGGAGATCGCAGGAATACGAGCGATTCTGGTCAGCGCGATCTCGGCCGACGCGAAGAGGTTCTATGAAAAATATGGCTTCATCTCCTCGCCCACCCACGCGCGGAATCTCATGATTACGGTGACAGAAGCGGCAAGGATCTTTGCGCGGCTGGATTGATGTGGGCCTATCGCATTTTGGGAATTGCTGTAGTCCGAAAGCACGCGCTCAAGTGGCCTTTTCCCCAAGAAAAGGCCACCTTGCACGCCAATCGAAAAGTCTACGTAAATTCCCAAAATGCTCTAGTGGACCCCGGACCGCAAGATCGAGAAATGGGGCACCCGGCACCTGAGGTAGATCAGGCCCGCCCAGACACCGAATTGCCCTCTTCGAACAGCCGGACTTCATCGATCACCTCCGGGAGTTCGCCCATTCCTGCCCATTTAAGCGGAACCAGAAACTGGTTACTGGGCTTGAGCAGGAGTCGGAATTTCTGCTCGATCTCGCTTATGTCGATTTCGCCAATTGGCTGTCTATTGTTGAGTCCGACCGGGTAAATGTGACACAGCTTCCAACCTTGTTTTCCAAGACTCTCAGCAGTTTTGAGAGTACGCTTGTACTTCATCCGGGCCTTTTCGCTGCTTTTGACTTCGAATGCAAATGGAATTATGTCCTGCTTGAGGAGGCTCTTAATGGTTGCTAACGTGTAGAGCTCACCCCGAAATGCTTGTGTGAAGAACCACGTTGCGGGGGAGTTGTCTGCGATGATTATTCGTTGTCTTTGAGGATGGCGAATCTCCTCTCCGCGTACTCCGCCGCTCTTGCGGATGATTAATGAAAGGTCGGATTCAGCCCATTCGTCGATCAGGCTATCCCAGTGCAACCGTACATCGGGCGGAATGCGTGGCCGAGTACTGGAAGCCGCCCATTGCCGCCCAACTTCGCGAATCGTCTCTGAGATCTCTTGAGACTGCGTGGATTGCGGTAGTTCAGTCATCGGCAATACTCCCCGAACCTATCGAGAATCCGAATGCCTTCCGTACCAGATCCTCCATATCGGAACCCTCACACCGCGAAGTCGATAAACCCTCGCACCGGATCGGTCGAGACCAGCTTGACGGTCACGCGGTCGCCCACGTCCAGCCCGTGCCCGCCGCTGACCACCATCCCCTCCACGTGCGGAGCGAGCGTCCGAACAAAGGTCCCGTACTTGTTCACGCCGGTGACGATGGCCGGGAAGCTCTGTCCGATGCGCGGGTGCAGCACCACGGCCGCGATGCGCTTCTCCATCTCCCGCTCCACCTTGCGCGCCGCGTCTTCCATCAGCGTGCAGCGCGTGGCGATCTCGTTCAGGTCGCCCTCGGAGTAGGGCTGCGCGGCCTTGGCCAGCCAGGCCTTCATCAGCCGTTGCGTCACCATGTCCGGGAAGCGGCGGTTGGGCGCCGTCGAGTGCGTGTAGTCCTGCACGGCCAAGCCAAAGTGGCCGGGGTCGGGCTCGTTGGGCTTCACCAGCACGTACTCGCCGGGGCCCATCAGCTTGACCACGGCCAGAGAGAGGTCGGGGAAGTGGTCTGGGTCCTTCTGCTTCTGTGCGAGGAGGAACTCGTTGAGCGACTTCGAGTCTGGCGCGGCGGGCAGTTCCGTGCCCAGCCCGTGTGCCAGCTCGACGATGCGGTCCCAGCGCTTGGGCGTGCGTACGATGCGGCGGATGGAGGCGACTTTGGCGTCGTCGAAGGTGCGGGCGATAACGCCGTTGGCGGCCACCATGAACTCCTCGATGAGCGAGGTCGCCCGGTTCTTCTCCTGACGCTTGATCTCCACCGGGTCGTCGCCCTGCATGATCGGGCGGGTCTCTACGGTCTCCAGATCGAGCGCGCCGTGCTGGAAGCGGCTGCCGACCATGCGCTGGGCGGCCTCGTCCTGGAGCTTCAACTGCGCGGCCAGATCGGCGCTTGCGGCCACCTTGGCCGGAGCCGGCCCCCTGCCTTCGAGCCATGCGCCCACCGAGTTGTACGCCAGTTGCGCCCGGTTGTGCACCAGCGCCCGGTACGCCTTTCCATCGGCCGCGTTGCCGTCTTTGTCGATCGCATACTCGATGACCAGCGCCACGCGGTCCTCGTTCTCGTTCAGCGACGTAATCCCCTCGCTCAGCTCGCTGGGCAGCATGGGGAAGACGCGCACGCCGGTATAAACACTGGTCGTCTCCGAGCGGGCATGATGGTCAATCACCGTCCCCTGCGCCACCCGCGCATCCACGTCGGCCACGCCCACCAGCACGCGAATCCGCCCGTCGCTGAGCCGCTCCGCCCACTCGATCTGATCCAGATCTTTCGAGGTGTCGTTGTCGATCGACGACCAGAGCAGGCCGCGCAGGTCGGCAAGGCCGGGCTCGGCGGGCGGCGCCGGATGCGCCTCGATGGCGGTCAACTCGCCCTGCGTCCCCGCGGGAAAGTCCGGCTGGAAGCCGTGCTCGATCATCGCCGCGTGGGCGGCGGCGGCCAGGTTGAAGTGTACCGACGGGCTGGAATGCATGGGCTGCCAGGCTCCTTTTCACCGAAGAGCCAGCCTACCATGCCGGACGGCGAAGGCGGATGCACATAGAACGGGGCGGCCGTTCTGTCGGCCGCCCCGCGGATTGCGCCCCTCTCCCCCGGTTCGGGCTCAGGGTTTGGGAACAACGTTCACCGTCAGGTAGACGCTCTTGCTCACCACCGTATTGTCCACGTACGCGCTGGCGGTGATCTTGAGCGTAGCCACGCCCAGCGGCGTCCCCGGCGAGGTCACCGCCGTTGTGTTGTCCGAGCAGCCCACGCCCGCGCCGGCCAGCCCCACGAGCAGCAGCAGCAGGGTGACCAGCCGCCTGCCAGAGCGCCCGGCAAAGGTCCGCGCCCGCCGTCCGAAGGGCAGCAGGAAGAAGACCAGCACGGCCAGCGCCGTCCCGCCCGCCGCGCGCGGCCAGAGCGACGACGGTGGCCGATTCGCGCCCGTCGTGTTGCCGGTGTTGAAGGTCTGCACCACGAAGGTGACGGTGCCGGTGGGCGTCAGTTGCTGCGGACTTGCCGTGCAGGTCATGTCGTCCTGCGCAGGCACCGCGCAGACAATCTGGATCTGGCCGTTGAAGCCGCCCTCCCCGGTGACGATGAACGATGCCGAACCGGCCGAGCCCTTCACAATGGTCAGGTTCGTCGGCGGGTTGGACGGGTCGGGCGTGATGGTAAAGTCCTGGATGGTGAGCGTCAGCAGGTTCGAGGTCTCGGCGTCGTAGTAGAGGTCGCCCAGGTATGCGGCGTAGATGGTGTCCTGCCCGCCCGGAAGCGTCGCCAGCGTCAGCGTCGCCACGGAGGTATACGTCAGCGGCACCGCAGACAGCGCCGCCTGGCCGATGATGGTGGCGCCGTTGTAGAAGACCACGTTGCCGGTGGGGTTCTGCTCGGCGGTGGCGCCGGGCGCCGAGTCCGGAATGACCGTGGCCGTCAGCACCACGACCTGACCGGGCAGCGCCACCGAGAGATTCGCCGTCAGCCTCACTGTGTCGGGCTGCGTGATGGCCAGCAACGTAAGCGGCGTCGAGGTGCTGCCCGTCCAGTTCGAGTCGCCGGAGTAGACAGCGGTGATGGCGTGGTTGATGCTGCCCGAGAGC
The DNA here is from genome assembly GCA_049690595.1 of Occallatibacter sp. GTDB lineage: Bacteria > Acidobacteriota > Terriglobia > Terriglobales > Acidobacteriaceae > Telmatobacter. The sequence continues at coordinate 9,585 of JBAVMZ010000323.1, forward strand.
GAGATGCCGCTGATCGCCGCCGTGTTGCTGGTCAGCACCGCCTTGCCCAGCACCGTCGCGCCGTTGTCGTAGAAGGTCACGGTGCCGGTGATGGTGTAGATGGTGCCGGTCACCGGGTTGACTGGCGTCACCGTGGCCGTTAGTGTCTCCGTCATCTCCGGCGACAACGTGGCCGGGCTCGCGGTCACCGTGGTGATCGTCGAGCCCTTGGCCACAGTCAGCGAGACCGGCGTCGCCGTAGAGGTGGCGTAGTAGTTGTCGCCGCTGTATGTGCCGCCCAGCGAGTGCGTGCCGGCCGAGAGCACCGGCAGCGTCACCGTTGCCGTAGAGGGCGTGCCGGCGGTCACCGACTGCACCTGCTGGCTCACGCCGTCCAGCGTGAAGTTGACGGTGCCGCTGGGCGTGGTCGAACCCGGGTTGCTGGTCGTCACCGAGGCGGTCACCTGCAGCGAACTGCCGGCTGTCGGCGTGGTGGTGGCCGGCGTGATCACTGTGGTCGTCGGGCTCTTGCCCACCGTAATGGTCACGTTCGGCGCGATGGACGAGTTGTAGAAGGTGTCGCCGCTGTAGGTAGCAGCCAGGTTGTGCGAGCCCGGCGTCAGCGTGGTGATGGTCACGCTCGCCGTCGAGGGCGAGCCCGGCGTCACCGTCGGCGTGCCCACCGTGGTCCCGTCGAGCGTGAAGGTCACCGTCCCCGAAGGCAGGCTCGATGCCGAGGCGGAGGCCGTGATGGCGGCCGAAACCACCAGCGACTGACCGGCGATGGGCGCGGTCGTCGCCGGCGTCAGCACGGTCGTGGTCGTGATTTTGGTCACGTTCAGGCTCACCGAGGGCGAGGTCGATGCGCCAAAGTTGGTGTCGCCCGCGTAAATGGCCTGCACGTTATGCGTCCCGGCCGAGATCGACGGAATGGTGAAGGTGGCGGTGCGCCCCGAGGTCAGCGTGCCGTTGCCCTGCGGCGCCCCGTCCAGCGTGAACGAGACGCTCCCCGTCGCGGTCGCCGTCGAGGCGTACTGCGGCGTCAGCGTGGCCGTCAGCAGCACCGGCGTGCCCGGAGCCGGCGTCGTGGTCGAGGGCGCCAGCGAGAGCGTGGTCGGATCGGCCTGCGCCGTGAAGGTCACGGTGGAGGCGGTCGAAGCGGTGTAGTTGCTGTCGCCTGAGTAGCTGCCGCCCAGCGCGTGGCTGCCCGCGGTGGGGATGGTGATGGAGACCGTCCCCGTCGAAGGCGATCCGGGCGTCAGCGTAATCGACCCCACCTGCTGTGAATCCAGCGTGACGGAGAAGGTTCCCGAGGGCTGGCTCGCTCCCGGATTCGTCGCCGTTACCGAGGCCGTCACCTGGATGGATGAACCGGCATAGGGGCTGGTGGTCGAGGGCGCGACGGTCGAGGTGGTGGCGCCCTTGGCCAGCGTCAGCGTAACCGCCGGCGAGGTCGACTTGGCGTAATTCTTGTCGCCGGCATAGACCGCCTGAAGCGAGAACGAAGAAGCGCCACTGGGGATGGCGAACGAGAAGGTCGCCGTGGTGACGTTGCCGGTCGTCGAGAGCGTCTGCGTGTAGTGGTAGGCAATCGGTCCGCCGGCCAGGTTCAGCGTCACCAACCCGCTGGGCGGCAGGCTGCCCTCGGGCGGCGTGCTGCCCACTGAGATCGTGGCGGTCACCGTGATCGTCTGCCCCGCCGTCGGCGTCGTGGTCGAGGGCACAATCCCTGTGCCTGTGGGGCTGACAGAGATGTTGATCTGCCCTTCCGCCGAGGGCGAAGTCGCCGTGCCGTAGGTCGCGTCGCCGTTGTACTTGGCCTGCAGGTTGTGCCCGCCAACGCCGAGGATTCCCTCGATGGTCAGCGAGGCCACGCCTGCGCTCAGCGTCGACGGCGTGGAAGAGAGCGCCTGTGGCGGCGTCACGCTGGTGTCGTAGAAGCCCACCGTGCCGGTGGGCGTCTTGCCGCCGGTGCCGGAGAGCACGGTCGCCGCCAGCGTGATGGAGGCCGAAGGATTGTAGGTATTGTTGGGCTCGTCCGGCGTAATCTGCAGATCGACGTTGGCCGCCCCGCTGCCGATCTCCGGCCGCGCGGTCCAGTGGGCCACCAGGGCCTGCGCATTCACTGAGCCAAGTCCGGTGGCCAGGTCAAAGCCCGCGGCCGCCGCAAAGCCGATCTTTCCCGAGCCGGCGCAGCCCGGCGAGCCGGCCGCGCAGCCCAGACGCGCGCTGCCCTCGGCCACGTCCGCAAACACACCCGAATTGCCCCGGCCGAGCGCGTAGAGCTTCGGCGCCAGGTTGCCCTGCGCGCCATACTTCTGGGCCAGCACCGCGCCCAGGCCGGCAAAGAGGGCTGCCGCCGGACCGCTGCCGCCCGCGCGCACCAGCGTGCAACTCCCGCCCGTGCCGCCCTGGCAGAAGGCCAGGCCGCGGCTCAGGCTCGAGTCGATTCCCGAGGGAATCGCCAGGTCGGGCAGCAGACGCTTGCCCGCGGCGTCGGACTCCTGCTGCCACTCCGGCGCTCGATAGAGAGAGCTCCGGCCACCGCCGCCCGCGTACGCCGGGTCGGCCGGGTTCACCGGCGACCAGGCGGCCAGCATCCCGGAGGCGCTGAAGCCCGCCGCTCCCACCGCGGTATTCCACGGCGTCGAGGCCAGTCCGTTCACCGCGTAACCGCTGGTCACGCGCGCTTCGCTGCCCGCCGCGTGGCAGGCCGCCGCTCCGCTGTCGCCCGCCGCGGCAATCACCGCCATGCCCTCGGCCGCCGCCTGCCGGTAGAGCGCGGCATAGAAGGCCTGATGCGCTTCGCTCAGCGCCGCCTCGCACTCCGAGTAACCCACGGCCATGGTCCGCGCCTGCGCCCGGTCCACAATCGCGGCCAGGGCCAGGTCCACGCCGTCGGTGGC
>JBAVMZ010000324.1:0-2698 GCA_049690595.1 Occallatibacter sp.
GGCTGCCCCTGCGCGCCGCGTCGTCATGCCGCAGACCGGCCCGCGCCCCGTTTACAAGGCCCCTGTCCTGCCTCCGTCGGCCCTCGGCCAGGGCGCAGGAGCACAGGCCGCCGGCGGCATCCAGCGCGGCAGGCCCATCTTCGACCGCCGCCCCGCTGGCGCCCCTGGCAGCTTCCAGCCTCGCACCCCCGGCGCTCCCGGCCAGTTCCCCGGCGGACCGCGCCCCAAACATCCCACCCGGTCCGCTCCCGGCGGCTTTGCCCCGGCTGGCGGTCCCGGCGCCCCCGGCGGGCGTCCTGGCTTCCCCGGCCAGCGTCCCGGCTTCGGTCCGCGTCCCGGTGGTTTCGGAGCCCGTCCCGGCGGCTTTGCCCCCGGCGGCGCACCGCCTTCGGGTGAGGCGCCACGCCCGCAGCGCAACGCGCCCGCCAAGGGCCGCGGCGGACGCCAGCAGTACCCCAAGACCAAAGAAGGCCCGATGAAGGGTTTCGTGCCGCCGCCGCGTTACAGCGGCATGCGCCTCGGCACCGAGCCCATTCCTCTCACTCGCGAGATCACCGTCACCGAGGGCATCAGCGTCAAGGACCTCGCCGAGAAGCTCGAGATCCGGGCCAAGGACCTCATCGCCTCGCTCCTCATGAGCGGCGTCATGGTCACCGTCAACCAGTCCCTCGATGCCGAGATGGTCAAGGATGTCGCCGCCAAGTTCGGCGCCGGCGCCACCGTCATCAGCTACGAAGAGGAGATCGCCAACCAGGCCATCGAAGAGGTCCTCGAGGCCGAGAACATTGACGAGCTCGAAGTCCCCCGCTCGCCCGTCGTCACCGTCATGGGTCACGTCGACCACGGCAAGACCAGCCTGCTCGATGCCATCCGCGAGACCGACGTCGCGGCCGGCGAAGCCGGAGGCATCACCCAGCACATCGGCGCTTACAAGGTGAAGTTCTCCAAGGAGGGCTCGCCCGCCTCAGGCCGCGAGATCGTCTTCCTCGACACCCCGGGCCACGAAGCCTTTACCCGCATGCGTGCCCGCGGCGCCAAGGTCACGGACATCGTTGTCATCGTCGTCGCCGCCGACGACGGCGTCATGCCGCAGACCCTGGAAGCGGTCGACCACGCCCGCGCCGCCAACGTGCCCATCATCGTTGCCGTCAACAAGATCGACAAGCCCGAGGCCAACCCCGAGCGCGTCAAAAAGCAGCTCGCCGACCGCGGCCTCATCCCCGAGGAGTGGGCCGGCGGCGGCGAAAGCTCCACCGTCTTCGTCGAGGTCTCCGCCAAAAAGCGCATCAACCTCGACGGCCTGCTCGAGATGATCTGCCTCGTCAGCGACATCAGGGCCCCCAAGGCCACCCCGGGCCGCAAGGCCCTCGGCTCCGTCATCGAGGCCAAGCTCGACCGCGGCCGCGGCGCGGTGGCCACTGTCCTCGTCCAGGACGGCACCCTCCGCCTCAACGACAGCTACATCGTCGGCAACACCTTCGGCAAGGTCCGCGCCATGTTCGACGACCGTGGCCGCGCCCTGGAAGTCGCCGGTCCCTCCACCCCGGTCGAGGTCCTCGGCCTGGAAGCCATGCCCGATGCCGGCGACACCTTCCTCGTCGTCGCCGACCGAGACAAGGCCAAGGGCATCGCCCAGTATCGCAAGATGAAGGAGCGCGACGCCCAGCTCGCCAAGAGCTCCCGCGTCTCGCTCGAAGGCCTCGCCGAACAGATACGCCAGGCCGGCGTCAAGGACCTCGCCCTCATCATCAAGGGCGATGTCACTGGCTCCGTCGAAGTCCTCGCCGAGTCGCTGGTCCAGATGTCCACCGAGAAGGTGCGCATCAAGGTCATCCGCTCCGGCGTCGGCTCCATCACGGAGTCGGACATCCTGCTCGCCGCCGCGTCGAACGCCATTGTCATCGGCTTCAACGTGCGCCCCGAGCGCAAAGCCGCCGAACTCGCCCAGCAGGAGTCGGTCGATATCCGCCTTCACTCGATCATTTACGAGCTGCAGGATGAGATGCGCCTGGCAATGATGGGCCTGCTCGAACCCGTCTTCAAAGAAAACTACGCCGGACGCGCCGAGATCATGACCGTCTTCCGCATCCCCAAGGTCGGCACCATCGCCGGTTGCCGGGTGCTGGACGGCGTCATCCGCCGCGACTCCGACATCAAGGTCATGCGCGCCGGCGAGCAGGTCTTCAAGGGTAAGGTCGGCTCCCTCAAGCGCTTCAAGGACGATGCACGCGAAGTCACCAACGGCATGGAGTGCGGCATCGGCGTCAACAACTTCAGCGACCTCAAGGAAGGCGACCTCATCGAAGCCTTCACCACCGAAAAACTCGCCGCCGACCTCGGCGCCCTCACCTCAGCCAAGGGATAACTCAACCCCCAGGCCCGAAGGGCCTTCCAGCCCATGGACAAAGAACAGCGGCCCGTTCACCGCAAGGCGTACGGGCCGTTCTCTTTCCCCTCTGCGGCAAGTACGGCCCTTCCACAAATGGCACGAATGGAGTCAGAGCACGACTTCACAAGCTGAGGAAAAAACCCGGATGAAGTGGGCTTTGTAACAGTCCCCCACCGACTTTGCCGACCAGCAGCCCATGAAACGGTGGCGCCGGCCTCCCGGCCGGCTGTAGCGCGGACGTCCTCGCCCGCGCTCGCTCTCGATGGGCCACCAGAGTTGTTTCTTATTAGGGCACGACTTCAGTCGCGC
>JBAVMZ010000325.1:0-4986 GCA_049690595.1 Occallatibacter sp.
GCCCGCCGCGGCCTGCCCTGGCGGGGCCGTCCCCCTGCGGCTGGAAACGCGGAGACCGGTGGCGCGCGGCGGAAACCCGGCCACACACCGTACCGCAGTGTGGTCAGCGCTCCGCAACTGTTAGGCTATCCGCTGCGGGGCAGGCGGGGCAAACGGCAGGGCCAATGGCGCGGCAGCGCCGGATGCGCTCCCGCCGTGCCCAGGCTTGTTTCTGGAGCCTCTTGCAAAACTTCATTGAGACTGAAACATGTGTCAGGGCACGACTTTAGTCGTGCCGAAGGAGCAACAAAGACAGGTCGGGCTTTAGCCCTGCGTTCTTTTGTTTTCGGCGGTTTGCAATTCCTCGGCGGCTAAAGATGGAAACTGGATTGGCCATTTGCGGCACGACTAAAGTCGTGCCCTGAAACAATCTATTGCAGCAAGCAATTTTGCAAGATGCTCTCTGGCTTTGGTTTTGGCCCCCGGGAGGGCGAGCGATGGAAGCAGGGAACTGGCGCGAGAAGGTGGTGGCCTATATCCGCGCCGAGGCGCGGCCGGTGGACAAGTTCGGCCACCAGCCGCGGCTCTACGCCCTGGCCGTGCGGCTGGGCGCGGGAATGACCTACGACGACGATGTACTCTTTGCCGCCGCGTGGATGCACGACCTGGGCGTCTTCGAAGGCCACCGGCCGGCGGACCCGGAGGCTCTGGCCCGCTGGGACCACGTGCCGTACACCATCCGGCGCGGCAGGGAGCTGTTGGCCGGCTGGGGCTTCCCGTCCGGCAAGCTCGAGGCCTTTGCCGAGGCGGTGGCCCAGCACCAGCCGGACGGCGACCCGCGCACTGCGGAGGCGGTTCTGCTGCGCGACGCCGACATCCTGGAGCAACTGGGGGCGATTGGCGCGCTGCGCGCGGTGGCCAAGGTGGGTCGGGACACCCGCTACCCCACTTTTTCCTCGGTGGTTCCGGTGCTGCGCCGCGCCGCCGAGCAGTTGCCCGGCAAGCTGCGGCTGGAGAGCGCGAGAAAGCTCGCCGAAGGCCGTGTTGCGCTCACTCAGGCTCTCCTCGATGCGGTTGCGGCCGAGGCGGGGGAACTGCTCAACTGAAGCGAGCCTGCGGGCCGGGAAGAGCGGACGCGGCAGCGCATGGGCTGACCGTTCACTTGAAAACCCCGCCCGTGGATGTACACTCTTCCCCATGGGAAGCGCCTCGGGGGAGGGTGTGCTCAAACCCAAAAGGAGTCGCAGAATGTGCTCGAACTCGATCCTGTGGCGGACCCTGGCCACGCTCCTGCTTTTTTCCCCATTTTTCGCATCGGCGCAGGTGGTGCCTTCGGCGACCGACCGCACGTTGCCGCTGGCTGTGGGCGGCGGGCTCTCGGGTTTCGACCCGGACCTGCTGCGGACCAGCTTCGGCAACCTCGAACAGACCCGCAACAGCGGAATCATGCTCGGTGTTTCAGGCTGGGCCGACTACTTTCCGCAATGGATGCCCCAGCGGCTGCACGGGTTGGGCATCGAGGCCGAGGGGCACGATATCGGCTGGCGCCAGTCCTCCACCGAGACCAACTTCCGCATTATGGTGGCCGGCGGCGGAGCGATTTACAGTTGGCGGCACTTCCACACCTTCCGGCCCTACGGCAAGGCTGGGGAACTCTATGGCCAGATGAGGTTTGCACCAGACAAACAGCCCTACCATAGCGATACCCGCAACTTCCTGTATTTTGGCGGCGGCTTCGAGTACCACGTCTGGCGCAAGGTGTGGATGCGGGCCGACTACGAGTACCAGATGTGGCCCGATATGATCTTCGGTCACGGCAACTACCTGAGCCCCGAAGGCGTGACCGTGGGCGCCACCTACCGGTTTGGCCGGCCACGGCTGCACTGAGGCGGATCGAAAGCCCGCCACGAGGCTGCCGAGGACGCCTGCGGGGAGTTTACCCAGGCCCGCCGCCGCCCTGTCGCGCACTGTGACAGAGACCGCTTTCGCGGCCCGCCTCTTTGGTGCACAATCGATAGGTTATGAGCATTCGATTCGCACTGCCTTCCGAACTGCGCGGCGCCGTGGATGCGGCCGCCGCTGAGTGGCAAACGAGCAACAAGGTCGCCCGCTTCTGGGCCAAGGATCCCGCGCTCTGGACCAGCGGCGGCGAAGAGAACTGGCTGGGCTGGACAGACATCGTCGAACGGCAGCAAAGCCAGCAGACCGCGCTCGACGCCCTGGCCGCGGACGTCCGGCAAGCCGGCTTCGAGCACGCCGTCCTGCTCGGCATGGGCGGTTCCAGCCTCTGTCCTGAGGTCCTTTCGGTCACCTTCGGCAGCCAGCCGGGCTTCCCCGCGCTGCATATCGTGGACTCGACCGACCCGGCGCAAGTGCTTTCCGTCCGGCGCGCGGTGGACCTGACGAAGACGCTGGTCATCGTCGCTTCCAAGTCCGGTTCCACGCTCGAGCCGAACGTGCTCAAGCAGTACTTCTTCGCCGAGATGCAAAAGGCCGTCGGCGCCGAAAAAGCCGGCAGCCACTTCCTCGCCATCACCGACCCCGGCTCCAAAATGGAGCAGGTGGCCAGGGCCGACGGTTTTCGCCACATCTTCTACGGCGACCCGAAGATCGGCGGCCGCTTCTCCGCGCTCTCGAACTTCGGCATCGTCGCGGCCTGCGTGGCCGGCCTCGACACCCGCCGAGCGCTCGCCGAGGCGGCCCAGGCCGTCGGGAAGGCCAAGCTGCCGGCGGCCACCAACCCGGCCGTCGAACTCGGCCTCCTGATGGGCCTTGCGGCCAATGCCGGTAAGGACAAGATCACCATATTCACCTCCCCCGAGATCTACGACCTGGGCGCGTGGATGGAGCAGCTCATCGCCGAATCCACCGGCAAGCTGGGCAAGGGCATCACCCCGGTCGATCGCGAGGCCATCCAGGTCCCCGCCGTCTACGGCGCCGACCGCATCTTCGCCTACATCCGCCTGAACGCCTCGAAGGACACCACCCTCGACGCCAAGGTCGCAGCCATAGCCGCCGCCGGCCACCCCGTCGCCACCATCGACATCGACTCCACCTACGGCATCTTCGGCCAGTTCTTCCTCTGGGAGGTGGCCACCGCCGTCGCCGGCTCGGTCATGGGCATCAACCCCTTCAACCAGCCCGACGTCGAGTCGGCCAAGATCGAGACCCGCGCGCTGACCTCGGCCTACGAGGAAACCGGCAAGCTGCCCGAACGCACCCCGTTCCTCGAAGACGCGGGCGTCAAGCTCTACGCCACCGAAGCGTACGCGGCGAGGATTAAGGGTGCCTCGCTGGCCGAAGTGCTGCGCGCGCACCTGGCGCAAATCGGGGCGGGCGACTACTTCGCCGCCCTGGCCTACCTGCCCATGTTCCCCGAACACGAGGCGGCGATCCAGGCGATTCGCCACAAGGTGCTGGCGGCGAAGAAGGTCGCCACCTGCCTCGGCTTCGGTCCCCGCTTCCTGCACTCCACCGGCCAGGACTACAAGGGCGGGCCCAACGAGGGCGTCTTCCTGCAGATCACCGCGGACCACGCCGAGGACGCGGCGATTCCGGGCCAGAAGTACAGCTTCGGCATTGTCATCGACGCGCAGGCGGCCGGGGACTTGGCCGTCCTCGAATCCCGCGGCCGCCGCGCCCTCCGCGTTCACCTCGGCGCCGACGTGGCCGCCGGGCTGAAGACGCTGGCCGCGGCCGTCGATGCGGCCCTGGCCGGATAAGTGCTTACCCGTTAGTACGTAGCGCCAGCAAGAACGTGGCGCCGGCAAAAACGTAGCGCCAGCAAAAACGTAGCGCCAGCAAAAACGTAGCGCCGACCTCCCGGTCGGCTGTCCTGTGGGCCACCTGGCCCACAGGCGAGGCGCCCCTCCCTATCCCGCCACAATCCGCCGTCTTCGAACCCCAACCCGGACCGGCCGCCAGTCCCTCATCGTCCAGGCGGAGCAGTCATTTTCCCGCGCCACGGAACTTTTCCCGGGGGACCGGGTTCCAGTTCAGTGACAGGCTTCGGAGCGCTCCGTCTAATCGGGGTAGGCTGGGAGCTGGAATCAAGGCGCAGGAGAAATCGAACTATGATCGGGTCAATGCTGAAGCGAGTTTTCCCCCGGACCCTGGCATTTGCCGCATTGGCGGTACTGTGCGCCACGGCGGCCATGGCCCAGAATGCAGGAACGGCCCCCGCCCCGGCCGCGCGCACCGACGGCCAGATCGAGATGGACGTGGTGCATACGCTGGACGGCGCAAAGGCCCTGAAGAGCGACCTGATTACCGTGGCCACCATCCAGGGCGAGGTCACCCTTTCCGGCACCGTTTCGAGCGAGGCCTCCAGCGAGCTGGCGGAGTCGATCGCCAGCCACGTTCCCGGCGTCGTCAAAGTGCACAACAACCTGAAGATCGGAAACCCGCACGACGCGGCGGATGCGGGCGAGAGCGGCGCACAGCAGGAGACGGACAGCGAACAGGCTGACAGCGGCGACCAACCGGCCGTCGTGCCGGCTCCGGCCCCGGCTCCCGCTCCGGACGAGCCCCGCGATCACGCCATTCCGCGGTACCCGCAGGGCATACCGCAGTATCCGCAGACGCCGCGGCCGCGCTACACCCCCCCGCCTCCGGCTTACCAGATTGCCAAGGACCCGGTGGCCGTTCCGGCGGGTACGCTGCTGGTGGTCCGGACCGCCGAGGCGATCGACTCGAAGCACGCCAAGGACGGTCAGCCGGTGGAGTTCACCGTGATTCGCGACGTAACGGTGGGCGGGTTGCTGGCGATTCCGCGCGGCGCCACCGTGCGCGGCTTTGTGAGCGATAGCAAGCAGGCCGGCGCGCTGGCCGGCAGCGCGGAGCTGGCACTGAAGCTGACGGCGATGGACCTGGCCGGTGAGACCTACCAGCTCGATACCGACTCCTTCAAGGTGAAGGGGCCAAACAAGGCCGGCCAGACTTTTGGCAGCGCGGTGGGCGGCAGCATCGTGGGGGCGATTATCGGCTGCGCCGCGGGTCGCCGCGAGG
>JBAVMZ010000326.1:0-5018 GCA_049690595.1 Occallatibacter sp.
TCGCCGAGCCGGCCCCCTGCGCCGCGCAGGCCCGGCTCTTCACCGCCTGCCTCGACCACTGGATTGCCCGGCCGGCGCTTGCCGAGGAGATCTTCGGCCCGGACACGCTGCTGGTCGCCTGCGACTCGACCGCCGATTTCCTGCGCGCCGCCGAGGCCCTCGAAGGCCACCTGACCGCCACGCTGCTCGGCACCGAGGAAGACCTCGCCGCGCATCGCGAGCTGGTCGAGAATCTGGAGCGCAAGGCCGGCCGTCTGCTCTTCAATGGCTTCCCGACGGGCGTCGAGGTCACCCACGCCATGGTCCACGGCGGCCCGTATCCGGCCACCTCCGACCCGCGCTTCACCTCGGTCGGCAGCATGGCCATCTACCGCTTTGCGCGGCCGGTCTGCTTTCAGAACTTCCCCCAGGCGCTGCTGCCGGAGGAACTCAGGGACGGCAACCCGCTGGGGATTCGGCGGCTGATCGAGGGCAGGCCCGAGGCGCTATAGCACCCGCGCCAGCCACTTGCCCGTGTGCGAGAGCAGGTTGGCGGCAATCGCCTCCGGCGGGCCTTCGGCGACGATCTGCCCGCCGCCGTCGCCGCCTTCCGGGCCGAGATCGATCACCCAGTCGGCCGACTTGATCACGTCCAGGTTGTGCTCGATGACGATTAGCGAGCCGCCGCCGTCAATGAGCTTGCGGAAAGCGGTCAGGAGCTTCGAGACATCGTCGAAGTGCAGGCCGGTCGTTGGTTCGTCAAGGATGTAGAGGACACGGGAGGCCTGCGAGGGCTTGGCGGTGGCGTTGACCTGGCGCACGGCGGCCAGGTGCGCGGCCAGTTTGACGCGCTGCGCCTCGCCGCCCGAGAGTGTCGTCGCTGACTGTCCCAGCCGCAGGTAGCCGAGGCCGATCTCGTCCAGCACGGCCAGCTTTTCCAGCAGGCGGGTCTGGCCGGCAAAGAAGCGCAGCGCCTCCTTGACCGTCATCTGCAGCACCTCGTGGATGCTCTTGCCCTTGTAATGCACTTCGAGGATGCGCGCCTGGTAGCGCGTGCCGTTGCAGTCCTCGCAGGGCAGTTCGACATCGGCCAGGAACTGCATCTCGACCGTGACCGTGCCGTCGCCCTCGCAGGTGTTGCAGCGGCCGCCGGGCACGTTGAAGCTGAAGTGTCCCGGCGTCAGCGAGAGGCGCCTGGCCTCGGGCTGCGCGGCGAAGAGCTCGCGGATCAGGTCGAAACCCTTGATGTAAGTAATCGGATTCGAGCGCGGCGTGCGGCCGATGGGCGTCTGGTCCACCAGCACCACGTCGTTCAGCCGCTCAACCCCGGACAACGAAGTGAAGACCCCGGAGGGGTCCGCGCCGTCCGACTGGCCCAGCGCGCGCGCCACGGCGCGGTAAAGCACCTGGTGCACCAGCGTCGACTTGCCCGAGCCGGAGACGCCGGTGATGGCCACCAGCATTCCCAGCGGAATCTCCACGTCCAGCCGGCGCAGGTTGTTGGCCTCCGCGCCGCGCAGCACGAGCCTCTCGCGCCCCGGCGTCCGCCGCCGCGTGGGCACGGGAATGTGCAGATGTCCGGAGAGATAGCGGCCGGTGAGCGAGTTGGGGTTGGCCTCGATCTCGGCCAGCACGCCCTCGGCCAGCAGCTTGCCGCCGAACTCGCCCGCGCCCGGACCCAGGTCCAGCAGGTGGTCGGCCGCGCGCAGTACGTCGGCGTCGTGCTCCACCACGATGATCGTATTGCCCAGGTCGCGCAGCTCTTTGAGGATGTGAATCAGCCGCTCCGTGTCGCGCGTATGCAGGCCGATCGAGGGCTCGTCCAGCACGTAGAGCGCGCCAACCAGCCGCGAGCCCAGCGAGGTGGCCAGTTGAATCCGCTGCGCCTCGCCGCCGGAGAGCGTCGAAGCCAGCCGGTCCAGCGTCAGGTACTCCAGGCCAACGGCATCGAGGAAGGTGAGCCGCTGCCGCACCTCTTCGAGAATCGGCCCGGCAATCTCCTCCTGCATTGGGGAGAGCTTGAGCCCGTCGAAGAATGTCTTGGCCTGGGCGATGGTGAGCGCCGTCGACTGGCAGATGTTCAGGCCGTTGATGCGCACGCTGCGTGCCTCGGCGCGCAGCCGCTGCCCGCGGCAGTCGGGGCACTCGGCGTAACCGCGGTACTTCGAGAGCATGACGCGCACGTGGAGCTTGTACTTCTTCTTCTCCATCTGCGCAAAGAAGCCGTAGACGCCGGCGAACGAGCCCTTGCCGCGCAGCACCGCCTCGCGCGCGGCCTCCGGCAACTCGCGCCAGGGCACGTCGAGCGCCACGCCCAGCTCCGCCGCCTGCTTGCGCAACTCAGAGAACCACGGCCGGTACTTGGGCCGGTTCCACGGGTCGATGGCGCCGCCGGTCAGGGTCAGCGTCTTGTCGGGAATCACCAGGTTCAGGTCGAAGTCCACCGTGTTGCCGAAGCCCTGGCAGCGTGGGCAGGCGCCGAAGGGATTGTTGAAGCTGAAGAGGCGCGGCTCGGGCTCCTTGCCCGGCCGGTGGCAGCTCTTGCACTCGTAAGCGGCGGAGAAGCGGTGGCGCTTGCGCACGGCCTCTTCCTCGCGCGGCGCCTCTTCGAAGATCACTTCGCCGGCCTCGCGGTAGGCGATCTCTGCGGCGTCCACGATGCGCGCGCGGTTCTCGGCACTGACCACGATCCTGTCCAAAAGGACAAACACTGGAAGCGTGAAATCCAGATCGAGCAGCGACTCCGGCGTCGAGAACTCGAAGATCTGCCCCTGCTGATAAAGCCGGTTGAAGCCGCTGCTCCGCAGTTCCACCAGGCGCGCCTTCAGAGCCTCGGTCAGCGGCGATGCGGACTCCGGGTGCGCCGTGGATTTGGCGGTGGACCGGGCGGCGGGTTTCGTGGTCCGGCGAGCCGGCTTCGGCTCCTCGGCCGCGGGCTCGGCATGGCGCACCGGGAAGAGCGCGTTCAGCCGCGTGCCCTCGCCCAGCGCCAGCACCGCCTCGGCAATCTCGTCCATCGAGTCGCGCTTCACCGGCCCGTCGCAGTGGACGCAATGCACCGCGCCGCAGCGCGCGTAGAGCAGGCGCAGGTAGTCGTAAATCTCGGTCGCGGTGGCCACGGTCGAGCGCGGGTTGCGCGTGGAGTTCTTCTGCTTGATGGCGATGGCCGGCGCCAGGCCGTCGATCAGGTCCACGTCCGGCTTCTCGATGCGTTCGAGGAACTGGCGCGCGTAGGCGGAGAGCGACTCGACGTACCGCCGCTGCCCCTCGGCGTAGATGGTGTCGAAGGCGAGCGAGCTCTTGCCCGAGCCCGAGACGCCGCTGATGACCGTCAGCTTGCCGTGCGGAATCTCGCAGGAGATGTTCTTCAGGTTGTGAGTCCGCGCACCGCGGATGATGATGGCGTCATTCAAGGGAAGCGCACCGCGAAGGAGTTGGCCCGACGCGCGACGGAACCCTCGGCGGAGCTCAGGACGCGAAAAGCCATTCTCTATTATAGGGCGGCCGGGAAGAGCGCATCGGCCGGCGCGTTCTCAATACCGCCCGACCGCCGGATCGACCTCGGAGGCCCAGGCGGCAATCCCGCCCCGCACCGACTGCGCCAGCGCGAAGCCCTGGTTGCGCATCCACACCGCGACGTTCAGCGAGCGCACCCCGTGATGGCAGAGAAGCAGCAGCGGCTCGTCCGGGTCCAGCTCCTGGTGAGCGCGCGAGGGGATATCGCCCATTGGCATGGCGACGGCGCCGGGGACAGCGGCGCGGGCCAGCTCCCAGGGTTCGCGCACGTCGATCAGCCGGGCCTTCTTCTGGGCGAGGAGCGCGGCGGCCTCGGCGGGGGAAACTTCGAGGTTCATCATCTCTCCAGTTTAACGGAAGGCCAGCAAGCTCCCGTCTCCGCGCCGCCCTACGATTGCCCCGCCCTGCCCCCGGCACAGTACCCTGAAGAGAGATGCCGCCCATTCTCAACGCGCAATCCGTCACCAAGCAGTTCGGCGCCCGTCCGCTCTTCCGCGATCTCTCGCTCACCGTCGAGGAGGGGGACCGGATCGGTCTCATCGGACCCAACGGCTCCGGCAAGTCGACGCTGCTGGCCATCCTTGCCGGCCAGATCGCGCCCGACTCCGGCGAAGTGGCCGTCCGCAAGCGCGCCCGCGCGGCCTACGTTCCCCAGGACTCGCGCTTCGCCGCCGGGCTCACCGTCCGCCAGGTGCTCGACGGCGCGTGCTTCGAAGCGCATCTCGCCGAGAACGAGCGCGAGGGCCGCATCCGCGAGACGGCCGACCGCGCAGGCTTCGAACGGCTCGACGCCGAGGCCGCCTCGCTCTCCGGCGGCTGGCGCAAGCGGCTCGCCATCGTCGAGGCGCTGGTCTCCGAGCCCGACGTCCTGCTGCTCGACGAGCCGACCAATCACCTCGACGTGGCCGGCATCGAATGGCTTGAGGAGTTGCTCGCGAACTCGCGCTTTGCCGCCGTTACGGTCAGCCACGACCGCTACTTTCTTGAGTCGACCTCGACCTCCATCGTCGAGCTGAACCGCCTTTACGCCGACGGCCTGCTGCGCGTCAAAGGCAACTTCAGCCGCTTTCTCGAAGAGCAGCAGGCGTATCTCGAGGCACAGAGCCGCCAGCAGGAGAGCCTGCGTAACCGCGTGCGGACGGAGATCGAGTGGCTGCGGCGCGGACCCAAGGCCCGCACCACCAAGTCCAAGGCCCGCATCGACCAGGCCAACCTGCTCATCGGCCAGCTTGCGGATATGGACTCGCGCTCGGTCACGCAATCGGCCGGAATCGACTTCGAAGCCAGCCAGCGCAAGACCAAGCGGCTGGTCGAGTTCGAGCAGGTCACCTGCACCGTCCCGGCTAACTCCGCAATCGCCGCCAACTCCGCTGACTCCGCTTCGCGCGCCCTGTTTACGGACCTCGACTTCACGCTAACCGCCGGGATGAAGGTGGGTCTCGTCGGTCCCAACGGCAGCGGCAAAACCACGATGCTGCGCCTGCTGCGCGGCGAGATCGAACCCGCGGCCGGCTCCATCCGCC
>JBAVMZ010000327.1:0-4537 GCA_049690595.1 Occallatibacter sp.
AGCCCGTACCCTTCATCCAATTCAAGTTTCTTTTGGACTTACAAAATCAGTTCACACCCACAGTTGCGCGCAGATCGCAGCGCAGGCAGCGGCGCGCTTCTTCCAGCGCTTCCTTCGGGTCCAGTCCAGCCACCACTTCCTGCTGCGAGCGGACGCGAACCGACGGAAGAACCGAACGGGCCTCATGGCGGCGGCTCAGGCTCGGCTCTCCGGGCGCGGTGCGGCTGTATTCAAAGTCAGGCAAGATGCGCTGCCAGCGCGATTCGCCCGTTGATTCTCCCATCAGGCGCTCATCCATCTTCTGCGCCGCCTGCTTGCCGCAACTCATGGCGTTGGAGACATTCGACGCGCCGGTGATGACGTCGCCGCCCGCGTAAAAATTCGGCCGGCTGGTCTCGTAGGTGAAGCGATCCACAACGATTGTTCCCTCCTCTTTGAGCGCCAATCCGGAGGCGCGGCAGAAGTCCTGGTCGAAGGTTTCGCCCACGGCCAGAATCACGCTGTCACATTCGTACCGCTGCACCTCGTCGGTGGGAATCGGCTTGCGGCGGCCGCTCTTGTCATACTCGCCCAGCCGCGTTTTGACGATCTCGATGGCCTTGACCTGGCCTGCCGCGTCGCCCACAATGCGGTGCGGCGCGGCCAGGAAGACAAAGCGCACGCCCTCGTCCTCGGCGGCCTGAATCTCCTCGTCGATGGCGGGCATGTCCTCGCGCTCGCGGCGGTAGAAGATGGTGGCGCTGGCGCCCATGCGCACCACGGTGCGGGCCGAATCGATGGCCGCGTTGCCGCCGCCGACGATGGCGACGCTGGCGCCGACGGGAATCTCCTCGTGCCTGGCCACCGACTCCAGGAAGGGAAGCGCCGGAAGCACGCCCCTCAACTCCGTTCCGGGCAGATAGAGCCAGGACTCCTTCCAAGTGCCTATGGAAAGAAAGACCGCATCGAATCGGCTTGCCAGCTCGTTGAGCGGAAGATCGAATCCCACTCTGACGTTGAACTCGGTCCTTACGCCCACGCCCTCGATGAGATCCAGTTCGCGCCGCAAGACGGACTTGGGCAGCCGGTACTCGGGGATGGCGAAGCGCAGCATCCCTCCAGCCTCGCTGCGCTCTTCAAAGATGGTGACGTCGTGGCCGAGCATGGCCAGGTAAAAAGCAGCCGTCAGGCCGGTGGGGCCAGCACCCGCCACGGCCACCTTGCGGCCCGTCGGCTTGAGCTTCCGCGCCAGAATCCGCTGAAGCATGTGCTCGAAACGATCGGAGAGATAGACCTGGTCCGCGATCGAGCGGTGCACCTCGCGCATGTTCACCACCTCGTCGTAGCCCAGGCGCCGGCAGCGGTTGTCGCATGGGTGTTGACAAACCCTTCCCGTCGACGCAGGCAGAGGGTTGTCAAGAATGACGGACTCAAAGGCGTCTTCGAGCCGGCCCTCGTGGTAGAGCTCGAGAAAGCGCGGGATGTTCATGTGGAGCGGGCAACTGTTCTCGCACGGCGAGAAGGTGAGCTCCTGGCAGACGCCGGCGCGGCAGCGGTGAGCGACGATGTGGTCCTCGTACTCCTCGCGGAAGTGACGGAGCGTGGTGAGGACGGGATTGGGCGCCGACTGGCCGAGACCGCAGAGCGAGCACTCGCGAATCATGCGGCCGAGTTCATCGAGCTTGTTCATCAGCTCGGTGGTTCCGCTCCCCTTGGTGATCGCGTTGAGGATGCGCAGCGCCTTGTTGAGCCCCACCCGGCAGGGGACGCACTTGCCGCAGGACTCCGAGTGCGTGAACTCGATGAAGTAGCGGGCCACATCGACCATGCAGTTGTCTTCGTCCATGACCACCATGCCGCCAGAACCCATGATGGAGCCGATGTGCGCCAGGTTCTCGTAGTCGACGGGAGTATCGAGCATCTCCATGGGGATGCAGCCGCCCGAAGGTCCGCCGGTTTGCACGGACTTGATGCGGCGTCCGTTGATCGGGCCTTCTCCCACGTCGTAGATGAAGTTTTTCAGGGGAGTGCCGAGCGGCATCTCGACCAGGCCTGTGTTGTGAATCTTGCCCACCAGCGAGAAGACTTTGGTTCCCGGGCTCTTCACGCTGCCGGTCTCGGTAAACCAGGCGGGGCCGCGGGTGACGATGGGAGCAACGTTGTACCAGGTCTCGACGTTGTTGATGTTGGTCGGGTTGCCCCACAGGCCCTTCTGCGCGGGAAACGGCGGACGGGGATGAGGCCTTCCGGCGCGGCCTTCGAGGGAGGCGATCATGGCCGTCTCCTCGCCGCAGACAAAGGCGCCCGCGCCCTCCACCAGCTCGATATCGAAGTTGAAGCCGCGGCCGAGGATGTTCGCGCCCAGGAGGCCGTACTCGTGCGCCTGTTCGATGGCCCGCTTGAGGCGGCTGACGGCCAGCGGGTACTCGGCGCGCACATAGATGATGCCCGCGGTGGCGCCGGTAGCGTACGCGCCGATGATCATGCCCTCCAACAGGGAGTGCGGGTCGCCCTCGATCTCATTGCGGTTCATGAAAGCGCCCGGGTCGCCCTCGTCGGCATTGCAAATGATGTACTTGGATTCGCCCTTGGCCTTGGCCAGGAAATCCCACTTGTTTCCGGTGAGGAAGCCGGCGCCGCCGCGTCCGCGCAGGCGGGCAGCCTTGATCTGTTCGATGACCGAGTCGGCGCGGCCGTCGATCAGCACTTTGTACAGCGCCTGGTAGCCGCCCACCGCGATGTACTCCTCGATGTCCGAGGGATTGATAATCCCGCAGTTGCGCAGCACGATCTTCTTCTGGCCCTTGAAGAAAGGAATCGCGTCCCACAGCGGGATGTGCGGGTAACCCTGGCCATACTTCAGGTGGGCGGTGATGTGATTCCACTCCTCGATCTTGCAGTAGACGAGATCGGCGGGCATGACCCCGGTGGAGACGGCCTCAAGGATGCGGGCGGCGTCGCTGGTATCGACGCGGCTCAGCACGACGAGGGGGTATCCCGGCAGCCGAACGCTCACGAGCGGCTCCTGAAAGCAGGCGCCCAAGCAGCCCACGCCGGTAAGCATCGCATCCAGGGCGCTGCTCTCGATGGCCTCATTCAGAGCGTGATAGACCTCTTCGGCGCCATTGCCCTGGCCGCACGTTCCCATCCCCACCGCGATCCGCGGAACTGCCGGCATGAGCTTGGCCAGTCCGGCTTCGCGCACCGCGTTGAAGACTCCAATGTCCAGAATTCGCGCCATTATTTGCCCCCCTTCGTCAACGCCTTCACCGCCCTCTGCAAACTTCGCTCATTGACGTGGCCGAGAATGTGGTGGTTCACCTCGACGACCGGCGCAAGCGCGCACTGTCCGAAGCAGGCCACGGTGCGGACCGTGTACTTGCAATCGGGAGTGGTAAGCGCCAGTTTCTCGGTCTCCCTGGCCTCGCCCGGCTGGTGCTCGCTCAGCCCCAGGTCCAGACACACCTTTTCCAGCAGAGCGCGCGAACCACGGGTATGGCAGGCCGTGCCGCGACAGACACAGACCACGTTGTCGCCCTGGGGATCGAGGTTGAAGAGCGAGTAAAAGGTGGCCGCGCTGTAGATTGTGGAGGGCGGAACTCCGGTTTCTTCGGCGATGTAGCGCAGGACTTCGAGCGAGAGATACTTGTGCCGGTTGGCGGCCTGGACGGTCTCAAGGATGCCGAGCAAGGCGCCGGGGCGGCCCTTGAAGTGGACGACGGCCTGGTCGATGGCGAGACGTTCCTGCGCGTTCAGCGGGGAGTTGACGACGGTCTGCATGATGCCTCCGCGAAGCGGGTGAGGATGCCGGCAGAAACAGATAGCCGGGCTGCGGCAGACGGGAGATGGGCGCGCCGGGTGGGCAGCGAGGGACAGATCAGGCTGTGGGCCGGGGCGGCGCAGAGAGAATGCGGCGGAAGGTAAGAAGTGCGGGATGGAGAGGGCGCCATGGGCCGGACCCTGCTCGTTTCCGGACCGCTGAAGCGGGGAGGAGGAGGCGCACGCAGTCCGTGCAAAGCCTGGCAGGCCCGGCAAAAGAGGACGCTGCGCTTCAGCACCGGCGCAATCCGCAGACGCTTCTCCCCGGAAGCTGTCCGGTTCGGATGATGGCACCGGGAGGTCACGTCGGGGTGTGCTTTGCGTCACGAGGGGGTGTGACAGCGGCGCGCGGCACCGAAACGGCAGCGGTCCGCGGCGGTGGGCGGAACGGAGGAGCGGAGAGACGCCGGGGCCGGGGAGTTGGAATCGACTGATTTGGGGTGAGATCCAGAGGCGGGTGTGACAAGCATGCTTGACGAAAGGCAGTTTCTGTACGGAACCGGGGGGGCGGGGTGCCCTTTTTGGGGCGTTGTGCGGCACGACGGAAGAGGTTGCGGGGGACCTTCAGGGTTTGGGGAGGATCTCCGAGAGACGCCCGCAAGGGCCAAAGCCCGGTTGATTCTATGGGTCTTATCGGCACGACTGAAGTCGAACCCTGTTACAAAGCGCACTCCATTCGAGTTTTTCGGCAGCCTGTGAAGTCTGACGCCTTTTCGTGCCTTTTGGCGGGGGTGGGCGG
>JBAVMZ010000328.1:0-11902 GCA_049690595.1 Occallatibacter sp.
ATGAGCCCTTCGGCGCATCCGCCAAACCCATCGCCGAGCCGATTCCAAGCCGTTCCACGGCCCTCCACCCTTGAAACACCACACCGATCACCACAAAATCAACTCGTGTGAGAAATTGCGGTTAGACGTGGGCCACCCGCCCTTTGGGATCTGGGA
Source organism: Occallatibacter sp. (assembly GCA_049690595.1). Classification (GTDB taxonomy): domain Bacteria; phylum Acidobacteriota; class Terriglobia; order Terriglobales; family Acidobacteriaceae; genus Telmatobacter. Next base: position 157 of record JBAVMZ010000328.1, read on the forward strand.
GGGCACGGAATTCGGACCGAACGGAACTACTTCCCGTCCGCCTGCGTCCTCTTGATGAAGTCCGCCACGCGGTCGTGCAACTGCTTCAGGCACTCGTCCTTCACGTAGACCATGTGGCCGGACTCGTACCACGCGTACTCGATGTTCTTGGCCAGCGACTGCGGGATGGGCAGGTGCTTCTCCTCGTAAACAGCGGCGAAGAACGGCGTGGCCAGGTCGTAGTAGCCGCCGTTGACCATGACCTTCAGCCGTGGGTTGGTCTTGAGCGCATCGGCCAGGTCGTTCGAGACATTGAGTCCCAGCGGGAAGCCGTGATGCACCAGGTCCCATTGCGTGCCGCCAAAGAGGGCATCGGGCAGATAGGTCTGGCCCTCGCCGTACTTCAGGTCGCGGCGCACGTAGTCGTTGAAGAGCGAAACGTAAGCCGACGAGATGGCCGAGCTCTGCGGATCGTACTCGGCGCCCTGGCTCAGCGGATCGAGGTGCGGCCCGCTGAAGCGCGTGTCGAGCCGGCCGGTGGTCAGGTTCTGGTCGTCCTGCAGCGTCTTTTCGAACTCGCCGCCGTTGACGCGCAGGTTGGCCTTGACGAGATAGGCGACGGGCAGGCCGATGAAGGTTTGCAGCTTCTCGGCCACCTGCTGCTTCTCGTCGGTGCTCAGGTCCGTGCCCAGCGCCAGCGCGTGGGCGTAGGGGCCCATGGCGAAGTCCTCCGCGTCCTTCAGGAACGGTTCGAGCGCCGCCGGCTGGGTGGGCAGCTTCTTGTGATACCAGGCCGTGGCCGCGTAGGTGGGCAGCGCCAGCACGTAGGGCAGGTCCACGCCCGGATTGCCGTTGGGGAAGTCGATGTCGGTGGTGAAGTTGAAGATCTGCGAGAGCAGGATTACGCCGTTCAGGTCGATGTTCTTGTTGTTTTCGAGAATGTTCGACAGAACCGCCGAGCGCGTCGTCCCGTAGCTTTCGCCGAAGAGGTACTTGGGCGAGTTCCAGCGGTTGAACTTGGTGATGAAGCGCGCAATGAAGCGGGCAAAGGCGTTGGCGTCTTCGTCCACGCCCCAGAAGGCCTTCTCCGCGTCCTTGCCCATCAACCGGCCGAAGCCCGTGCCGGGCATGTCGATGAAGACCAGGTCGCTGGTATCGAGCAGCGACCAGGCGTTGTCGACCAGCTTGTAAGGCGCGGCCGGCAGGTGCTGGTCGCCGCTCGTCATCACGTGCTTGGGGCCGAGCGAACCCATGTGCAGCCAGACGGTGGACGAGCCCGGCCCGCCGTTATAGAAGAAGGTCACGGGCCGGTCTTCGGCCTTGACGTCCTTTTTGAAATAGGCCACGTAGAAGATCTTCGCTACGGGCGGCGCGTCCTTCTCTTCCTTGGGCAGGGAGAGCGCAAGCTGCGAGCCCGGCTGCGGCTTGCCGTCCATGCCGAGCTGCGCATCCTGGGCGTCGGTTGCGCCCACGGTGATGGTGCCGGCGATGGCGGTGTAAGCGATCTTCTGCCCAGCAACTTCGACCGTGCCTTGCGTTGTGACTTCGCTCGGCGGCGTCTTTTCGGCGGCCTTCTCGGCTGACTTGTCGCCGGACTTGTCAGCGGGCTTTTCGTCGTCGGCGCGGGCAAACGCAGGGGTCAACAGCGCGGCGGCAGTCAGCAGCGCTAACAGCGAGAGGCAGGTCTTCTTCATCATGGGTCTCCAGTCAAGAAATCGGGGGTACGTCCTTTGGCCGCTTGCAGAATCCATGTATCTGGCTCTAACACCTAACCGCGCGCAAATGCCCCGCGCGAGCGTAGGCCAGGAGCTTCGAGTCCCGCGTTACCAGCAGGTGGCCTCCCGAGCGCGCGGTCGCTGCAATAATCCGGTCCGCCGGATCGGCCGGCGGAACCCCAGGAAGACTCGTCGAGGCAAGCAGCAGTTTCGGGCTCAGCTCGGAGAGACGAACTCCCGGCAGGCCGAGCAGGGTTTCGAACCAGAGTTCGGGAGCCAACGTCAATTGCACACGCCCCTTCGCGACCAGAGTCCCGATCTCCCAGGCGCTGAAGGCGGAGACATAAACCCCCGCATTGGCCGCAAGCGCGCCGCGAATCGCCTTTCGGCTCTCCACCGACATGGCCTGCGCGCCCATCAGCCAGATAGCGGCACAGGTATCCAGCAGCACGGAGTCGCTCATCTACTGCTCCGCATCCCACGTTTCGCCGGTCGGCTCGGTCAGGTCAGTCCCTGGACTGACCGCAACCGTTCCGCGCATGGCCCCCCACAGGTCGGCTTCCTCGTCCCGTTCCCCGCGAAGCGGGATCAGCGCAGCTACGGGGCGATTGTGCTTGAGCAGCACAATGCGATCCGTCTTTCCCTGCGCCACATCGTCGATCAGACCGAGGCAATGCGACTTGAACGCGGTGACGCCGACTTCTGTCGAATGTGTGCGGGGTGCAGGCATATCCGTCTCCGTTATGGACCATAGTATATGGTCCATAGGTCAACCGCAAGAGGCCCGGCGAGGCCGCATTACTTCTTCCAGGTATCGAAGGGCTGCTTGTTGGTAATGCGCGGGCGGCCCTCGGCCTGCAACTCGCGGGCCACCTGCTCGACCTCGCGGAAGACGCGCAGCAGGTTGCCGCCGAGGATCTTGCGGCAGTCCTCGGCCGAATAGCCGCGAGCCATCAGCGCCTCGGTAATCTTGGGCAGGTCGGCCGCGGAATCGATCCCCTGCGGCAACTGTCCGCTGACGCCGTCGAAGTCCGAACCCAGGCCCACGTGGTCCACGCCGGCCACCTTGGCGATGTGGTCGATGTGGTCGATGAGCATGGAGAGCGGCGGCCGGGGAATCTTGTCGGCGTAGCTGCGCTGGATCTTCTCTTCGTCGGCGTAGGTGAACTCGCGACCCTCGTCTTTGGCCTTGGCCTTGGCGTCGGCCACGGCCTTCTCGATCTGCGGTTCGATGGCTTTCTGCGCGTCGCGGTAGGCCTGCGAGATAAAGCCAGAATAGAAGTTGACCTGCACCACGCCACCCTTGGAACCGGGTCCGCCGGAGCGAGCCACAGCGAGCAGCATATTGTCGGTCATGTTGCGCGGCGCGTCGCAGAGAGCCCGCGCGCCAGAGTGCGAGGCGATGACCGGGGCGCGCGTGATCACCAGCGTGCGGAAGAAGGTGCGGTCCGAGACGTGCGAGATGTCGACCATCATGCCCAGCCGGTTCATCTCGTAGACCACGTCCTTGCCGAACTCGGTCAGACCCTCCTTGGTGTGCGGAACGGTCTTGTCGTCGATGTCGCCCGAGGAGTCGGCCCAGCCGTTCGAGTTCGACCAGGTCAGCGTCATGTAGCGGACGCCGAGCGAGTAATACATACGCAGCAGGCCGAGCGAGTTCTCGATGGAGTGGCCGCCCTCGATGCCCATCAGCGCCGCCATCTTGTGCTCGCGCCGCGCCGCCTCGATGCCGCCCGAGGTGGCCACGAACTCAACCTTGTCGTGGTGCTTGGCCGCTTGCAGGCGCACAGCGTCAATCAGCTCCAGCGTGCGCCGCGCGTACTGGCCTTTGTAAAGCGAGGGCTCAACCCAGATGGAGAAGAACTCGGCGCCGAGGTTGCCCTGTTTGGCGGACTCCAGGTTCAGGTTGCCACCGCCCAGCGCGTCGCCCAGGTCGAACTTCTCGTCCAGAAAGCGCTGCGGCGTGTCGGCATGGGTATCGATCACCAGTGCGGAGCGGTGCACGGCTTCAGGAGATTGCGTCTTGGCTGTCATTCTGGCGGCGTGATGTGCGGGAGCCTGCGCCCAGAGCAGCGCGGGGACGGAGAGAAGAAGCAGGGAAAGGGTGGCGCGGGTCGGCATAGGCTTCCCGTCAGTATAGACCGCGACTCCGGAGGGCAGGGAAGCGGGAAATGCGGCAAAGGCCCGGCTTCCGAACCGGGCGCCTGCCGCTGAGCAAGCGGGCGTTACTTCGCGGCCAAAGCCTGGCCGTAGTGGCTCTCGACGTAATTGTCGAGAATCTGCTTGAACTCGGCCACGATGCCGTCGCCGCGCAGCGTGGTGTAGAGCTTGCCATCGACGTAGACCGGCGCCTTGGGCTCCTCGAAGGTTCCGGGCAGGCTGATGCCCAGGTTGGCGTGCTTCGATTCGCCGGGTCCGTTGACCACGCAGCCCATCACCGCCAGCTTCAGCTCCTCCACGCCGGGGTACTTTTTGCGCCACTCCGGCATCGAGGTTCTGAGGTAGTTCTGAATCTGCTCGGCCAGCTCCTGGAAGTAGGTGCTCGTCGTACGCCCGCAGCCGGGGCAGCTTGTCACCTGCGGCATGAAGCTTCGAATCGAGAGCGATTGGAGGATCTGTTGCGCCGCGGCCACTTCTTCCGTGCGGTCGCCGCCGGGCTTCGGCGTCAAGCTCACGCGGATGGTGTCGCCGATGCCCGCCAGCAGCAACGGCGCCAATCCGGCCGTCGAGGCAATCAGCCCCTTGGCGCCCATGCCGGCCTCGGTCAACCCCAGATGCAGGACGTAATCGCACCGCTCGGCCAGCCGCGTGTACAGATCGATCAGGTCGCGCACGCCGCTCACCTTGGCCGAGAGGAGGATCATGTCGTGACCCAGGCCGTAGCGCTCGGCGGCCGCGGCCGACTCAAGCGCGCTGGCGATCATCGCCTCCAGCATCACCTCGCGCGCCGGCGCCGGCTCGGCCTTGCGGTTGTTCTCGTCCATCATCCGGGCCAGCATCGACTGGTCGAGCGAGCCCCAGTTCACGCCGATGCGCACCGGCTTCCGATTCTCGACGGCGCACTCGATCATGACCTGGAAGTTGTGGTTGTCCTTTTTGCCAATCGAGGCGTTGCCGGGGTTGATGCGGTACTTGGCCAGCGCCAGCGCCGTCGCGGGGAACTTCTTCAGCAGCAGGTGGCCGTTGTAATGGAAGTCGCCGACGATGGGCACGCGGATGCCGCGCTTCTCCAGTCCCTCGACGATGGCCGGCACGGCAGCGGCGGCCTCGTCGTTGTTCACCGTCACGCGGACAATCTCCGAGCCGGCCATCGCCAGTGCCGCAACCTGTTCAATCGTTCCCGCCACGTCCGCCGTGTCGGTATTGGTCATCGACTGGACGACAACCGGGACCTCCCAGCCGACGCGAACCTGACCGATTTTGACTGTGGGCGTCTTCCTGCGCTGAATCTCTGCCATGCCTCCAGTGTACCCGCGCCGCGCGTGCGCGGGAACTGGGGATTCTTCTCGCGGGGTCCGGCCGGTGGTGTCGCGAGCCCCAAAGCCCGCCGCGCAAGCGGGCGAGTTTTGCACAGCTTGACCGGCTCCTTCGATTGCCGCAAAGTGTTCAGTAAGCAGCGTATCTCCCCATGTCCCCCACGCCAACCCGCCCGCGCACACGCGCTCTCGTGTTCCTTCTCGCGCTCGTCTGCCTGGGGGTGCGTTCGGATATCGGGCCCCGCGCCCGTCTCTCCGCGCAGATGGGCCGGCTTCCGGCGCTGACCCTCTGGGCCTGGGAACGCCCGGAGGACCTGACCTCCATCGACCCGGCCACCACCGCGGTTGCCTATCTCGACCGGACGATCCTCGTCGGCGATGGCGTGCTTTGCCGGCCGCGCCGCCAGCCGCTGACCGTTCCCGGCGGGACCACCCGCATCGCCGTTGTCCGCATCGAGGCGTTGCCGTCCGCTCGCCTCGACGACGCACAGACCACTCGGGTGCTCGACCTTCTGCTCGAATCGGCCCGGCGTCCCGGCATTGCAGCGCTCCAGGTCGACTTCGACGCCACCCGTTCGCAGCGGCGCTTCTATGCCGGTCTGCTGCGCGAACTACGCCGCCGGATGCCTGCCGGGCTTCCGCTCTCGATCACCGCGCTGGCCTCCTGGTGCTCGAACGACGACTGGATTGCCGCCCTCCCGGTCGATGAGGCGGTGCCGATGTTCTTCCGGATGGAACCCGGCCGCCGGCAGAAGGCTCCAGACGCGCCGGAGATGCAGGTCCGCGAGCCGCTCTGCACGGGGAGCGCTGGCGTCTCCACACGGGAGGACTGGCCCGAGGGGCTGGCTGGCAAACGCGTCTACGTCTTTGCCGACCGTGGCTGGCACGACGATCTGGAACTGCTCAGGAGCAGGGAACTGAAAGAGAAAGGGAACGGAATATGACCCGCCGCACGTTTTCTGCCGCACTGCTGCTTGTGCTCTTATCTCTGGTCACCGCGCAGGCCTGCGGGCCGGAGTTTTATCCCGATGTCTTCGTCCGCGATCTGCGCCCTGACAAGCCCAAGGAGTTCGCCGCCGGCCAACTCGGCGTCCTGCTGCCCACCTATCCCCGCGCCGATCTGGCGGTGGCCTATCGGTACCTGAGCGGCGGCAGCCTGACCGCCGAGGAGCAGAAGGCCTACCGGCCCAGCTTCCACGAGTACGAACCGGAGACCGAGGGCCGCTGGAAGGAGGAGGAGGCCGAAGCCACGGCGCAAGCCCAGCCAGCGGCGGACTGGACGGCCCTGCGCGCGCGCTACAGCGGGCTGGTGGCTGTCCCCGCCAAGAAGGAGGGCGACGCGGGAGACGCCGGGCCACTGTTCCCCTGGGACGAGGGTTTTGCCAACTGCCAGGCCGATGCCTTCCGCACCGCCGCCAGGACCCTCACGGCCCGAGCGGCCAGTTGGGGCGAGAAGAGCGTCGAGCTGGCCGACTGGCTCAAGGGGCAGGACGCGGTCTTTGCCAACTGCGAGAGCAAGAGCAGGATGCTGCCTCAGCCGGCTCCGGAATCCGCATCCGCGCTGCTCCGGGCCGACCGCGCCTACCAGCAGGCCGCGGCGCTTTTCTACTCCGGAAAGCACGACGAGGCGCAGCAGGCCTTTGCGGTCATCGGTCAGGACGCCGCCTCGCCGTGGCAGGGGATTGCCCGCTATCTTGTGGCGCGCAGTATGGTGCGGGGCGCCTTCCTCTCCGGCGCTCCCGAAAACAGCGACCCGATGGCCACCTTCGACGCGGCGAAGATGACGAAGGCCGGACAGTTGTTGGAGTCGCTGCTGAAGGAGAACCCGCCTGGAGTCTCCCGCCACGCGATTCAGGGCCTGCTCGATCTGGTTCGTCTCCGCATCGAGCCCGAAGCCCGGCTCCACGAGCTTGCTTCGGCGCTTTCGGGTCCCGCGCCCGACCCGGAGTACGATCAACACCTCAAAGACCTTACCTGGTACCTGAACGCTAAGCTCGACGATTCGGCGGTGCGCCCGGACGCTGGCGCCTGTTGCGAGACCCACGAAGCCGAGGAGTATAGCAAGGCGTACAGCGATCTGGCGAAGCTGCGCGCCACGGCTCCGCTGGTCGACTGGCTGATCACCTTCCAGTCGCCTGCGCCAGAAGCCGCTGAACACGCCGCCGCCGAGTGGAAAAGGACCCATGCCGAGCCGTGGCTGCTGGCGGCGATTGCCAAGGCCGGCCCGAAGGACGCGGACGTGGACGCGCTGCTGGCCGTCGCCGCCGAGGCCAAGCCCTCCGCTCCGGCCTGGGAGTCGCTCACCTATCACCGGCTAAGGTTACTGGCAGAGGGGGGCAGGGCAGGGGAGGCGCGCGCTCTGCTCGACCCACTGCTGCCGCGGATCAAGGCCGCCGGCCGCGACTCCTCGTTGAACGCATTCCTCGGCCTGCGGATGAGCACGGCGGCCAGCCTGGGCGAGTTCCTCGCCTACGCGCCGCGCAAGGTCCTGGCCTTGATCTCGGAGGAGGACTCCTCGCTGGGCGAGTGCCTCCGGGTAATGAAGGACCCGAAGCGGGTTTACGACTGCACGCGCCAGCTCGACCCCGCGCAGTTTAGCGGCGATGCGGTCGATCTCCTCAACCGGAGAGCCTCGCTCGCGTCGCTTGCGGAGGTCAGTGCATCCAGCCAACTGCCGGAGCAGTTGCGCCGGTCCGTGGCGATGATGGGCTGGGTGCGCGCCGTCTTGCTCAAGGACGATGCCGCCGCCGCCCGCTTCTTTCCGCTGCTCCCGGCCAAGGTCCAGGAGCAGGCTGGCGCCGGGACCGGCTTCCACGCCCTAATGACGCTGGCGCGGAATCCAGGCCTGCGCCCGTATCTCGACCCCGGCGTCCAGCGAAACTACTCCTACGACTTCGTCGAGAGCTATGCCGACAACTGGTGGTGCGGGGGCTGGGAGGGCAACTTCGATGTGCCCGGGGGGGCGACACGCACGGAGCAGCCCGCCGCAGCTTTTCTCGCGCCGGACCAGCAGGCTGAGGGAAGCCGGCAGAGCGAGGAACTGCTGAAACGCGCCGAAGCCGAAGTCGATCTCGGCGGGCAGATTGTGGCCTACGTGACCGCGCACCCGGCGGAACCGGATGCGGCAGAGTCGCTCTATTTGGTTCTGCGGTTGGTTCGCTACGGCTGCAACCATGGCCGTGACGAGGGGGACGCTCAGGGCCAGATTGACGTTGTCCGCAGGCAGGCCGCGCGCCTGCTCCGTCAGCGCTATGCCGCGAGTTCTTGGACGAAAAAGGCCGCGCCGTTTGTGTAGCGTCGGCCTTCGCAATCGCGCGAGAGATGCAGAGTTGCCGGAAAGTTGCGGCCGCGCGGTGCTCACTGGATGGAGGGACAACGTCCGATAACGGATATTCTGTATACTGCGGGCAGCGGTTCCGGTGTCGAACTCGTTCTTCACCTCAGGGATGCCACCGCTCGCTTCCCTGCGGTGGCTACATCTTGTACCGGCCCAGATCCTCGTCGCTAAGGCCTTCGAGCCAGCCGCGCAACTGCTCAGCCGTGGGGCCATCCGCCGGGCCAGCGGCGTTCAGCTTCGCCGTTTGCAGCACCTGTTCGGCCACGTAAATTGGGCAATCGGCTCGCAGCGCCAATGCGATAGCGTCCGACGGCCGCGCGTCGATCAAGAGCGGGTCGTCTCCCTGCCGCAGCCACAGGACGGCATAGAAGGTGTCGTCCTTGAGTTCTGAAATCACCACACGTTCCAGCCGGGCATTCAAGTTCCTGATCACGTTTCTCATCAGGTCGTGGGTCATCGGGCGCGGCGCCGCCATCTTCTCAATCTCGATGGCGATCGCGTTGGCTTCGAAGATCCCGACCCAGATCGGCATCACCGTCTCGGAGCCTACGTCCTTAAGCACCACTATCGGCATGTTCGTGGCCGGGTCCATCATCAGTCCGCGAATCCGCACCTCTACGTCCATGGCTTTCCCTTCCTGCCCTCGCATCATTAGACGGCCTCGCCCACGAGACTGTTCGGATGGGTTGCGGTAATCCTCACCTGGCGGTAGCTTCCGGGCGCTGGCGCAATGGCCGAGTTGTCGCGGAAGTTCACCGGCTTGTTCTGGCTGCTGCGTCCGATAATCTGCTCGCGCGCCGGATTCACACCTTCCACCATTACCTCAAGAATTCGCCCTAAATGCTTGGCGTAATTGACCCTCTGAATCTCACGCTGCCGGTCAAGTATCACTTGAAGCCGCAGCGCCTTCTCAGCTTCCGGAATCGAGTCGATCATGGTCAGCGCCGGTGTGTTCGGCCGCGCCGAGTACTTGAAACCGTAGACCAAATCGTACTCGACCTCCGCAAGAAGGTCCATCGTCTGGATGAAGTCCTCCCCCGTTTCGCCGGGAAAGCCTACGATGATGTCGGTCGAAATCGAGATCGGCCGCCGCGCCGCCTTGATCCACGCGATCCGCTCCAGGTACCAATCCCGGGTGTACTCGCGCGCCATCGCCTTCAGCACGCGGTTCGACCCCGACTGCACCGGCAGGTGGACATGGTCGCAGAGCGTGTGCACGGCGTCGATCGCCTCGACGATATCGCGGGTGAAGTCGCGCGGGTGGCTGGTGGTGAAGCGTACGCGGCGGATCCCCGGGACCTCGCCCACGCCGGCGAGCAGTTCGGCGAAGCTGCGCTTGCCTTCCGGGTCGCGATAGCTGTTCACGTTCTGCCCGAGCAGTTGAATCTCGGTGTACCCGGCGTCGGCAATCCGCCGCGCCTCGGCCAGAACGGAAGACGAGGTCCGGCTGCGCTCCTTGCCCCGCGTGTACGGCACCACGCAGTAGGCGCAGAATTTGTCGCAGCCCTCGATGATGGTGATGTAGCCGCGGTAGGCGCTTTGGCGCGCGGTCAGCTCGGTCTCGAAGGTCTCTTCGGTCTGCCGGTCGTCGAGGCCGGTGATGCGGTTCTCCCCCGCCTCCAGCCGGGCGAGCATCTCCGGCAGCCTGCGGTACGAGGCCGATCCGGAGACCAGCGAGACATACGGCGCCCGCTCGAAGATCCGCTCGCCTTCCTGCTGCGCGACGCAGCCGAGCACGCCGAAGCGCTTGCCGGCCTTGTGCAGCGCCTTGTAATCGTTCAGCCGGTGGAAGACCTTCTGCTCGGCCTTGTCGCGGATCGAGCAGGTGTTGTAGAGGATGAGGCCGGCGTCCTCTTCGCTTGCGACCTGCCGGTAGCCCTGCTGCGTCAGTGTGCCAATGACCTTCTCCGAGTCATGGGCATTCATCTGGCAGCCGAAGGTCTCAAGATAGAAGGTTTTTTCGGTTGCCATGGCAAGCTCCAGTATACCGTGCGGTGGTTTTTCAGCGGATGGCCGGCTCGATGAAGAGGGCCGCCTTCGGCCCGGACTGCCGACGAAAGTTCCGCGGCCTGGAGGTCCGCGGCCACAGCGCTTCGCAGCAGTTCCAGGTCTCCCTCTTCCGCCGGCTCTGAGCAGCAAACGCTCGCAGTCAGCGCAGGCCGGTGTGCAGGTAGGCAAGCAGCGCCGCCATCTGCTGGTCGTCGAAACGGCCGGCAAAGCCGGGCATCAGTCCCCTGCCCTTGAGCACGTTCTGCCGCACGGCTTCGTCGGTGGCCGGGATGCCGCTGGGCAGCGCGGTCCGGTCGAAGAGGCCGTGGAGGTCGGGCGGAACCTTCTTCAATCCCAGGTCGTTCTCCTCGTGGCAATGAGCGCAGCGCACCTGGTAGAGGTGCTTGCCCGCCGCCTGCTGCTCTGTCAGCGGCGGCCTGGGGTGGCAACCCGCAAACGTCAGAAGCCCGCCCACGGCCAGCAACCCGCCGCGGACGAATCCCCATCGCCCGATTCCCTGCCCCATCTCAGCCCTTCGCCGCAAACTGCCCGCTGACATAATCCCAGTTCAGCACCTGGAAGAAGGCCTTCACGTAGTCGGCGCGCTTGTTCTGGTACTTCAGGTAGTAGGCGTGCTCCCAGACGTCGATGGTCAGCACAGGCTTGTGTCCTACAGTCAGCGGGCTGTCCTGGTTCGGGGTGGTCTCGATCGCCACCGTCCCGTCCGGCATCTTCACCAGCCAGGCCCAGCCGCTGCCGAAGACGCTCATCGCCGCGGCGGAGAGCTTTTCCTGAAAGCTGGAGAGACTGCCGAATTTGGCATCGATGGCCTTGGCCAGCTCGCCCGTGGGAGTATTGCCGCCTTTGCCCAAAGTCGGCCACCAGAAGGAGTGGTTCAGGTGCCCTCCGCCCTGGTTGCGCACGGCCGTACGGGCAGACTCGGGCGCGGCGGCCAAGTTGGCGACCAGTTCCTCCACCGTCTTGCCCGCCAGCTCCGGATGCGCGGCGACCGCTGCGTTCAGGTTGTTCACGTAAGCCTGGTGGTGCTTGTCGTGGTGCAGGTGCATGGTGGCCGCGTCAAAGTACGGTTCGAGGGCGTCGTAGGCGTAGGGGAGTGGGGGCAGGGTGAAGGGACCGGCTGCGGGCGCAGGAGCGGGAGCGGCCGGGGTCTGCGCAAGCGAGGTGTGCGTGGCGGCTAGCGTGGCCGCTGCGCCGAGCGCCTTGAGGACTGTGCGTCGATGCATCATGGG
>JBAVMZ010000329.1:0-5210 GCA_049690595.1 Occallatibacter sp.
TCATTGAAATGAACGGCCCCGAGCCCGTCTACCGCGGCAAGCCCGGCGGCGATGCCGACACGCTGGCCAGCCGCGCCGGCGGCATCCGCATGGCGCTGCGACGCCTTGAGATCGAGGAGAGCCGCGCCATCGCCAGCTACGGCGAGCAGCTCAAGGCTCTCGGCGACGAGGAATCGAACGCCATCCTCGAGCACGTCATCGAGGACGAAAAGGACCACTACCGCGAACTGGGATCGCTCTTGCGCGGCCACTATCACGCCCCGGCTGGCACGCATACGATCGACGCCCAGGCTGTTCTCAACGAGATGCTGGCCAAGCGCAACCAGGGCCGCAAGCAGCCCGGCAGTTGGATCGGCGACGCCATCTACGGCGTCAACGACGGCCTGGGCGCCATCTTCGGCATCGTCTCGGGTGTCTCCGGCGCCACGGCCGGCGACGCCAAGTACGTCCTGCTCGCCGGGCTCTCCGGCATGATCGCCAGCGCCCTCTCGATGGGCTCGGGAGCGTATCTGGCCGCCAAGAGCGAGCGCGAGATCTACCAGGCCGAGGTGGCGCGCGAGCGCGAGGCCATCCAGATGAACGGCCCCGAGGCCCGCGAGCTGCTCTCGCTCTACTACCAGGTGAAGGGCGTGCCCGAGGCCGACGCCATCCACATGGTGAACCACATCGCCAGCGACCCCGAGCAACTGCTCCGCGCCCTTGCGAGCGAGCGCCTCGGCTCCTCGGAGGAGGCGCTCTCCAATCCCCTGGTCTCGGCCGGCTCCGGCGCGCTATCGACAGCCGTCGGCGCCATGATCCCCATCATCCCCTTCTTCTTCATGCACGGGCTGTCGGCCGTTATCGCCGCCGCCGTCATCTCGCTGGCTGCCCACTTCGCCGTCGGCGCCGCCAAGTCGCTGATCACCGTACGCTCCTGGTGGTCGTCCGGGTTCGAGATGACCGTCGTAGGCGCCCTCGAAGGCGCGGTGACCTACGGCATCGGCCTCCTGCTCGGGGCGGGAGGGGTCTAGGCGTGACGGACAGCATTCAAACCGAAGGCCGCGCCTCAGGGTGCGGCCTTCGCACTTTCTGCGATGGCTCGGCCGCCGGGCATTGAAGGGTACGGGCTTCAGCCCGTACATCCACCACACCCAAAAACACCCCCAACTAACCTACGCGGCGTCAGCCGCGAGTCCTCAGCCCCGGCAGGCATTCGCCCCGGCTAAACCATTCGTGCGTATAGCCAGTTCCACCGGGCGTCAGCCGAATCACGATCCCATTCATCCCTATGTAGATTCTCCCGCTCTCATCCTCGGCCACGGAGTTCGGGTCCATCCCCATCAGGGGAAGTTCCGCAATCGTCCGCCAGCGGAAGTCATCCTGCAGCATGGAAATGACCGTCGTCGGCGCCCTCGAAGGCGCAGTCACCTACGGCATCGGCCTCCTGCTCGGAGCGGGAGGGTGTAGAACGCCTCTCGTTCATAACGCTCAGGCCGTGCCTTCGGGTGCGGCCTTACAATTTGTCATCTGGTAATTCTGGTCATTGGGTATGAGTTCGCGAGAAGGAGGAATCAGAGATGCGCTGCGAGTGCGAGCTTCCGGGTACGTTGCGCTCAGGGATTAAGGGCGTACTCGCCTGTCCCGCCGGAGAGAGCGGCAAGATCGGTATCGAGCGGTGTGATGCGTGTGAGCGATTTCACAGCGACGAAGCAGCAGCCGTTTACTTTGCGACTTCGCGCGGAGGGTCGCTCCGCTACACAGCAAGACAGAGGAGGATTCTGTGGCTGCCCCGTTAGGAGTAACTCCACCCCAGGTCAGCTTCCTGGCCGGGCCATGGAATTCACAACTTGGTGACCTGCTGCGTGCTGCAGAGGACGATCTCATTCTTGCTTCCCCCTTCATAACTCAGAGGATCGCCGGCTGGGTTGCGGAGACACTGATAAAGTGCAACTCGGCAGCAAATTTGCGCGTCCTTTGCCTGACAAATATCAAGGCCGACAGCGTTCTTTCCGGTTCGCTTGAACTCGAAGGAATCAGAGACCTGGGGAATGCGCTCCCACACCTTTCGATCGTTCATTTACCGTCGTTGCACGCAAAGGTATTTCTCGCAGATAGCCGATATGCAATCGTCACGTCCGGAAACCTTACGGACGGCGGGTTGAGGAGAAACTGCGAATACGGAGTCGCGATCCGTACTCCCAAACTCGTCAAAGAGGTCAGACGGGATCTCAAAGCCTACGCACTACTTGGCGCGAAAGTGACGCATGAAGAAATCTCGGGTCTGGCTGGCGAATTCGCCGGCCTGCGCGAGACCTTCCAGGCTCAGAGGCGAAACGACTTCAAGAAGGAAAAGGCTCGATTCAATCAGAGGCTCCGCCGGGCCGAAGACGAGGTTCTGAAGCTCAGGGCAAGGTCGAACACTAACCAGAGTATCTTTCGCCAGACGATTCTGTACCTACTCGGCAAGTCTGCACTCAGAACTGCAGAAATGCATCCACTCATTCAGCAAATTCACCCGGATATTTGCGACGACTCCATCGACCGCGTTATTGACGGGGTGAATTTTGGAAAGAAGTGGAAACACGCTGTGAGAAGCGCTCAACAAGCGTTGAAGCGAGAGGGGCTCGTTGAGTTCAACGGAGAACACTGGAAACTGCTAGCAAACAAATAGAGACGTTGGACATCTCCCCCCTTACACTGGTTCGTTCTCAAATTCCGAAGGAAGAGTCTCAGATGCTCCAATTCAAGAAGTTCCACCTGCTCTTGCTGGCCGCAGTTTTACTACCCGCAGCCAGCCTCCTCGCCCAATCCGCCTCTCCCAGTCAAATGGAAAAAGGCGTGGCCATGAAGACCCGCGACGGCGTCACCCTGCGCGCCGACATCTACCGCCCCGTCGGCGAGGGCCCGTTCCCGGTGCTGCTGCAGCGGACGCCCTACAACAAGGACAACGCCGCCGCCTTTGCCGCCATGGCCACGGCGCGCGGCTTCATGGTCGTCGTCCAGGATGTGCGCGGGCGCTACACCTCCGAAGGCGAGTGGTACACCTTCAAGCACGAGACCGAGGACGGCTACGACACCATCGAGTGGGCCGCGGCGCTGCCGGGCTCCAACGGCAAGGTGGGCATGTTCGGCGGCTCTTACGTCGGCGCAACGCAGATGCTGGCCGCCATCGGCAACCCGCCGCATCTGGCCGGCATCTGCCCCGTCGTCACCGCCTCCAACTACCACGAGAACTGGACCTACCAGGGAGGCGCCTTCGAGCAGTGGTTCGACCAGTCGTGGACTACCGGCCTGGCCCAGGACACCTTCGACCGCCAGATCCGCGAGGCCTCGAACGCGCGCATCGGCGAGCGCACGCTGCCGCTCAGCGGCTACCCGCTCTTCAACCTGACCCTCGCCCCGGGCTCGGCCGCAATGAGCGAAAAGCTGGCCCCCTATTATCTCGATTGGCTCAAGCACCCGCAGTACGACGGCTACTGGAAGCAGTGGTCCATCGAGGAGGACTACTCGCGCATCCAGGTCCCCGCCCTCACCATCGCCGCCTGGTACGACATCTTCCTCGGCGGCTCGCTGCGCAACTATGTTGGTTTGAGAGACCATGCGGGGAACGCTGCCGCACGCAGTGCTCAGCGGCTGCTGGTCACCATCGGCGGCCACGCCGGCGGCGGACGCAAGGTCGGCGAGGTCGACTTCGGCCCCGACGCCGACCAGTACGACGAGAACCGCCTGACGCTCGAGTGGTACGAGTACCTCTTCCTCGGCAAACAGAACCGCTGGGCCGATGCCGCGCACCCCGCGCGGCTTTTCGTCATGGGCCAGAACCAATGGCGCGACGAGGCTGAGTGGCCGCTCCAGCGCGCCTTGCCCGCGCGCTACTACCTGCACTCCGGCGGCCGGGCCAACGCCGCCACCGGCGACGGTTCGCTCAGCGCCACCGCCCCCAAGGCCGAGAAGCCCGACAGCTTCCTCGACGACCCCGCCAACCCCGTCCCCACCGTCGGCGGCCCGCTCTGCTGCGACTGGGAGCACCTCAGGCCCGGCCCCTTCGACCAGCGCGAGGTGGAAAGCCGGCCGGATGTGCTGGTTTACACGGGCGAGCCTCTGGATGTCGACCTCGAAGTGACTGGTCCGGTGAACGTCGAGCTCTGGGCCCGCTCCACCGCCGTCGATGCCGACCTCACCGCCAAGCTGGTCGATGTCGGCCCCGACGGCCGCGCCATCAACATCGCCGAGGGCATCCTGCGCGGCAGCTACCGCGGCTCCACCACCGCCGCCCCCAAGCCCCTCACCCCCGGCCAGCCCACCAAACTCACCATCGACCTCTGGGCCACCAGCCAGGTCTTCCTGAAAGGGCACCGCATCCGCGTCGAGATCGCCGGATCGAACTTCCCGCGCTTCGACCGCAACCTGCACACCGGCAAGACGGCGGCGGAGAGCGCTGCGTTCGTGAAAGCAACCACCACCGTGCTGCACGACGCCGCGCACCCCAGCGCGCTGGTGCTGCCCGTCGTGAGGTAGCCACTCGTTAGCCGTCAGTTGGTTTGGTGGGCGGGCCGTTGCTTCTTTGCGGAGCCGGCGGCGTTGGCGAAGCTGGCATGTGGCAGGTGGAGGGGCGTGCCCTCCCAGGTCTGAAAATCCAGACCTGGGGCACCCATCTTCCTGCCTGGGATAGGGCGGAAGATGCGGGCCACATGCCGGTGCGGCGGCGTGCGCGGGCATGCGCTCCGCGCACCGCTTCCGCGTGTGTTTCTTTTGTAAGCGGCATCACACTCAGAGGTAGCCAGTGCGAGAGGTGACTTTTGTGACATACCTTGCGCGCTGGATTTTGCCTAAAATGAAAGGTCAGAAATCCCGGCGCAAGAATCAGATGCAGCCGCGCAGGACGCAGCGCGGCAGGTTCCCGTTTCCGGTGGTAGTGAATCCGTCTTCTTAATCTGTCATCCAAAGGCCGTGCGTCCGGCGTTCAATCGGCAATGTGAGGCAGCCACGTAAGGCGGCGCGATTCACTGACAGCGCGCGGAGTGCCTGCCGATCCGGCGCGCTTGCCCCTGTGGGAGCGGCGGGACGGGAGACTGTCTGTGCTGGCGCTCGTGCGACGTTCCTTCCTCGTTGTTTCTATTGCATCCTCGGTTCTGACTTATCCGGCTTTTGGCCTTGCCACAACTCCCACGGTAACTCTGGCCGCGCCCAGCGCCATCACCGCCACCACCGCCACGGCCGGAGGCAAGGTG